>SLOV01000257.1 GCA_007132345.1 Kiritimatiellia bacterium | reverse complement strand
TATGACGAGGTGCTCCTTAACCGGCCGGACCAGCCACCATCGGTTTGGCGGGCCTACACGGATATGCTATTCGACGCCGGCTTCTTCGAGGAAGGGGTGGAGACGATTCTGGCCGGGGCAGAGGCGCACGGTCTTTCAACGCGGGGGTATGTCGATCATTTTGCGCAGAGTGCCTGCAAGTATTGGAGTTTCTTTGCGGATGAGCAGGTGGTGCGATGGTATGCGTTGCTGGGGCGTTCTCTGCGGGAGACGCAGCTCGCGCGCGGCGTGGAGGAGCATCTTGCCTGGCTGATCAACACGCGCGGGATGATCGAGAAGGCGTATCCCGGGCTGATCCTGCCGGAGGGGGACGACCTCGCCGCACTTCGGCAGCGGGCCGAGACGGAGCCACCTATTCTGCCGGGAGAACTTGCAGCCATGGCGCGGCGCAGGGCTGGCGGGTCCAGGGAACAGCCGGCGGGACGGAGGCCGGGCCAGCGGAGCCGCACTGGCGGGGTTGGCGAGGACGGAACGGATAGGGACGGCCTGAGGGTCGCGATCGAAGACGACGTGAACCGGGCACTGGTCCGGTCGCTTTATGCAAGGCGGCGCGGTTTCAGCGAAGGGCCATTATGGGAGAAGCTCCTCGGCACCTACTCCGCGGACGAGCTGCGGGAGGTAGTGGTGGATGGCATGAGCGCCTTGTTTCATGGCTATGCCGCACTGGGCGCCTATTTCAGCCACGGCCAACAACCGGTCGAGGCGAAAGGTTGGCTTCTGAAGGCATTGGAAGAGTCCGATGCGCAGGAGAGCTTCAACCGTGCGCGCCTGGCAGATATGCTGATCCGGCTGGGCGACATCCACCTGACGAATAAATTGAACGATCCGGCGGAGGCCGCGCGTTATTTCTATTGGGCGAGGTCGGCAGCGGAGGGGTATCGGAGGCAGGAGTATCTGGTGCTTGCAGGCTTGGCGGGCGTGGCGTTGCAGTCGGAAGAGGACGGCCCGGACCAGCGAAGGCGGCTGTTGCAGGATGTGGTCGATCGGTTCGGCTGCCTGCCGCGGCGGGGAATCTATGAGCGGTTAGCACGTGATTCTTACCGGACCGGGCAGTTTCGGCAGGGCTTCAAGGCATTGGAGGATGGCTTCAAGCGTTCGACGCTGATCGAGGGTGTCACGACAGATCACTTGGTGGAGGGGCTGGTGATGACGCGTAGTCTGCATTCGTCGGAGGAGCTGGCGCGCCTGAGGCGGCTGTTCCGTTCCGGCGTGTTGCGTTTCCCGGCGACCATCCGGTTTGCGTCATCCATTTCTCCGATGCTGGCGCTTTCCGAGGCGGATTGGATTGCGGAGCATGAGGCCTTGGCGCGTCTGGAGGAGACGGGGGCGTATTGGGGCGACACTGGCTGGGCCGCGATCACCAATGCGCTGGCGACAAGCCCCAGCGTCAGGGCCGGGTTGCTCCATGCCAGGGCCGCGCTGGCGCGTCGCACCTCGCCCGGGGAAGCCCCGGACTGGAGCGGGTGGACCGTGGCGTGGCGGCTCGTTGAGGATGAGTTCAGGAGCCGATATGAACATGCGCCCACGGATGTCGGCGGAGGCGCTGTGGCGTACGAATTACTGCTGGACATGCTCTTGCCGCATCTATCGGTGCTCGCGGAGTCCGATTTTGAGGAGGCATCAAGCATGGTGGAAGCGGATGTCCGGCGCTTGAGCCATCGGCAGTTCGACCGGACGGCCGAGGCGTTTGCGCGGGTAGACACGCTGGTGGAGTTCCGACTGCACCTGGCCAGAATGAAAGCAGTGAAGAATACCCCGCCCACGCTCCCTTCCTTCCAGCGGATGGCCCTGCTGTTTGCAGAAATGCCGCCCGAGCTGCGTGCCGAGTTGGCTGCGCTGGTCGCGCAAAAGCGGGATGAAGCGTTTGACCCCGCACTGAAGCGTGGCTGGGATCCGTTTCTCGCTCAATTTGGAGTTGCACAGTGAGGGTGCCGCAGGTATGACGTTTGGAATGGCGTCGGCGGAGTTCAGGCGGCATGTGCCGCCTCTCTCCACAGTGAAAGAAGGCTGGTTCCTTCCCCGGTGCGTTTTCGTTTGCACCGGCGGAAAGCGCTTACGCGCATGGTGGCGGAGAGGGCCGGAACCCGTGTTCGAAAGTGTGTATGGGGTTATGAGGGTGTCCTCAGCCCCTGCATGATGATATTCGCGGCTCTCCGCCGACGCCGTTTTTACCCCGTCCCTAATGAAAGGCGCGAAGCAACGCATCCGGGCTGCGAGCGAGTTATATGGGGCGTTATTGGATCGGAAACGTTATGCGCGCATTTTCTCGACCATCGAGGCCAGAGTGGAGAAGGACCGCCGGTATGGCAATAGTTTCGCGCTCTATGAGGAATTGGATCTGCGGTGGGTGCTGAGCCGGCGCAGGCAGGTGCTGCGGTGGGTGCTGGGGGGCGTGAAGCGGCGGGAGTATCAGGTGAGCCCGGCGCGCGAGACGCTCAGCCGCATCGGCGAAAAGGAACGGATCTTCTACCGCCTGGAATGGCCGGATCGGCTGCTGCAAATGGTGCTGGCTCAGGCAGTGGCGGAGTGTTGTGACGATCATTTTCACCCGCGGCTCTTTTCGTATCGGAAGGGACGTGGTGCGGTGCAGGCGGCAAGACTGGCGGCCCGGTTTGCCCGGAGTCAGCCCTCGGAGTCGGTCTTTGTTCTCAAGCGAGATGTAAAGAGTTACGGGGACAGAGTTCCGCAGGACAAGCTATTCGACATCCTGCACACCTTTTTAAGGGAGGCCGATCCGTTTGTTTGCTCGCTTCTCAGGCAGTTTATCGCCTTTCGCTACATTGGCATCGACGGCGCGGAGCATCTGAAAAGCGTTGGCCTTCCGACGGGGATGCCGCTGAACTGTGTTTTGGAAAATGTATATATGACGCCGGTGGACCAGGCGCTGGGGGGCATCCCGGGCGTCTCGTATATGCGCTACGGCGATGACCTCTG
>SLOV01000012.1 GCA_007132345.1 Kiritimatiellia bacterium | reverse complement strand
TCGACAAAGCTCGCGACAAAGAGGGGCGACAAAGGTCTTCTTGTCCCATAGTCCTATGGTCCTGTGGTCCTGTGGTCCCGCAGTCCCGTAGTCCCGTAGCCCCGTAGACCCGTAACCCGCCTGCCCTGCGTAGCCTTGGCGAAGCAGGGACACCCCAAACTCCCCCCTACCCCCCCAACAGCGCCACACTCTCCGCATAACCACCCGGCCGATTTCGCGCATGCCACAATGCTTTGTGCACTTCCAGTTGTCGCACAAGCTCCGCCTTCCATTCACCCTCCGCGCACCCCGCGCCCGAACCCCGCTCCAGCACCCGTCGCCCCCGCTCGCAGGCAAACTGCATCCAGCCCGCCGTGGCCCGCAACTCCTCCAGCACGAGCCGCCCCTCTTCGCTGCACGGACGCGCCCCCGAAAGCGCGCCCTGCACCGACGCAACCCTCTCCACCGCCCGCTTCACGTTCTCCGCGCGGATGCCAGACGCCAGAATCTCCTCCTCGCTGCCACGCAGCAGCGTGAAGACCTGGCTCCGGTTCGATGCCAGTGGCGGCACATCGCGATACACATTCGCCAGCGCCAGCAGCGCGCCGCCCATCACGCCTGCCTCGTCTCCGAACCAGCTTCCGTCCAGAACCTCGGCAACGGGCAGATCCCGATTCGCCGCCCCGCACCACGCCAGCGCCGCGCCATACAGCAGGCCCGGCGCCGAAGCGGATAGATACTGCCAATGGCCCTGGTCGCCCCAGTCCGTGATCAGAAGACCCTGCGAATCATGCCGCAGCCCGGCCTCCGCGGCACGCTCCAAGTTGACCCGGCAATTCTCCCAGCGGCCCGCCAGCGAGAGCCAACTCGATGTGCCAGGACAGACATAGAAGGGATGGCCAGCCGCCGATACCAGTGCGCATTGCGCCTCGAATGGGTGGTCCGCTTCATAGCCCCAGATCAACGGCACCACGCCCGGCGCCAGTTCCTTCACGCGCGCGGGGTACTTCAGCAGGATGTCGGCCCAGAACAGCATCGTGCGCCCGCGCGCCTCGACGAGTTGCCGGACCTTCTGGAGAAACTCCAGGTAGACGACGTCCTTGCCCCTCGCTTTGCAGGCATCGCGGCTCTGGCCCCAGCCCAGATCGAAGGTTTCGTCGCAGCCGACGTTGAAGAGGCGGCTCGAGAAACTGGGTAGCAGTTCGTCGTACCAGTCGCTGAGCAAATCGAGGCATCGCGGATCAAGCGGGTTCAGGCTGAACGGCCCCTTGCGCCGCTCGCCCCACGGCGTTTCGAATTCGCCCTCGCATTCGGCCAGGTGCCGATAGCCCGGCAGGCGCAGCCAGCGCTCCAAGTGCCCAAACGAGTTCTGGTTCGGCACCAACTCCACGCCACGCCCGGCGCAGTAGGTGTCCAGTGCCCGCATCTCGTCGGCCGTATAAGCGCTGGTTCCTTCCGGCGCTTCGGGGTGCCGCTCGTAACGGAACGTGTGCTCGGTGTAGAGCTGGAGTTGATTGATCTTCCAGTCCGCCAGCCGATCGACGAGCGCGTGCAGCGTCTCGAGGGTCGGCACCTTGCAGCGGCTCACGTCGAGCATCACCCCGCGCACGGGAAAATCGGGCCAGTCTTCCATTCGAAAGGCGCGCAGGTGTGCACCCCACGCGGGCAGCAATTGGCGGAGCGTCGCCAGCGCGTAGGCGAGCCCGGCTTCGTCCGCGGCGGCGACATAGAGGCCGCGCTCGTCCGCCTCGATGCGATAGCCCTGCGGCGGCGCGTCGCGGGAGGGAGCCACTTCCATCATGCAATCCGCGCCCCATCCGCGCGGCGGCTCCGCGCGCAGCGGCAGAGGTTTTCCGAACGCCGTTTCCAACAGTGGCAACAGGCGCCCCAATTGCCAGGCAACCGCCGGGTGCGAAGAAGCGCAGAAGACGCCCGACTCGCTGTCGATCCTCGCTTCACCGTCGAGCCAGTGGATGCGGCGCGGACGAGGGGACAGGCTTTTGGGGACAGACGGGTTCATGCGGGAGGAGCCGATAAAGAAGAACCGCCCTACGCGCAAGGCGCGAAGGGCGGTGATCAAACCAAGAGTTAAATGCCCTCAGGAATCAGCGACGGCGACGGTACGCAACGCCGAGCAGTCCGAGCGCCAACAGGCCAACCGTGCCCGGCTCAGGGACTGCGGTGAATTCGCCCAGATTCAAGCGATCACCCTCGTTCGGCGAAGATAGCCGCACGACAAAGTCGCCAGCATCGACGGCAGTAAGGCCAAAATTCGCACCATACGTTTCCCAATCCAGCGGGTTGGTGGAAGCAATAGAGTCAGAAACCAAATTCCAATTGGCTCCGCCATCCAGAGAGTAATCCAAGGTCCATGGATTATTGGCAGAGGGTTCAGTCGTGCTCCACCCGCGGACCTGAATACTGAAGCCCGACCAAGAGCCGGCGTTGTCATTCACAGCCGTCCAGACGCTGTCACGCAGCCGCCAGGAATAATCCCCAATCCTGCGATCTGCCGTAGTTTCCCGGAGGACGTCGTCCGTAGCGAGAAAACTCCACCCTTCATCCTCGTACGTCACGTCATCGGCGTAGGAAGAAAGAAGTGAATCGGAAGCCCAGGCAGCATCCTCGCTGAAGTCAATCTTGACGAATGAAGCCTGAGCACCAACCGCCATCAATGCCATTCCGCACAACAACAATAGCATGATCCTCTTCAAAACCGATCTCCTCTTTTTTGGCTCCCACATCAGCGATCTTTTCGAAACGCATGTCGCAAATACATGACGAAACAGCCATCACCGCATTGAGATACAGACCTACTCCTGGCGCGCACACTAGAGCGTGCAATAGCCATTGGCAAGGTTAAAATATGAAAGATTTTCGTTCGCCCCCCAAAAGGCAGCCATGAAGACACATCTGACTCCAGTCCAACAGCTTAGCTATATTCTCGCACTGGAATTCGCGCCCAGCAAGATGAACAAAGAGAAACCGCCCTCCGCGCGAAGCG
>SLOV01000064.1 GCA_007132345.1 Kiritimatiellia bacterium | reverse complement strand
CAGGATCTATTTGCCGGGGTCGGCAACTGGATTGCTGACGAGGTTCTCTATCAGGCCGGCATCAGCCCACATCGCACCGCCGACTCGCTGTCGAAGAACGAGCTGCGCCGCCTGCACGGCAGGCTTGGCTCCGTGATCCGGCGCGCCGTCGAGGTCGACGCCGATTCTGAGCGCTTTCCCCGGTCGTGGCTCTTCCACCATCGCTGGGGCAAGACCAAGGGCGCCGTCACCGGGCGCGGAGAGGCGATTCGCTTCGACACAATCGCCGGCCGAACCGCCGCTTGGGTACCCACCCGGCAACGCTGAGGGCACAATGATGGGGCTCTTCGTCGCCGCTTCCAGGATATTCGGGGCTTTCGATCCGGTAACTTTTTTGAGGTTCTTTCAGATCTCTACAGGGGCCAGTCCTTGAGAATGCGCGCGGTCTCTTCCGAGTGCCCGCTTTCGTCGCGCACCATGTCTTCCAACTGCACGGCGAGGCCCTTGTCACCAAACGCCTCCGCCTCCTGCGCGCGCTGCGTGTAACCCGTCACGGCGTCGTTCTCGGCCGCGAGGATCTTTTCCAGCATCTCCCGGTTCGAACTGGCGGCGGGCACCGGCGCCGGCGTCGTGGTCGGTTCGCCGCCGAGGGCCACGATCTTGTTGGCGAGATACTGTGCGTGGAGCTGCTCATCCGCGACCTCCGCAAGGAAGAACTGCGTGAGCTGCGGCCGATACGGGCCACTGGCCTTGGCCGCATAAGTGATGTACTGAATGATGGCCGAGAGTTCGTTGGCCAGGTCCTGGTTCAGATGGTCGATCAGGGTTTGCTTGTCCATGGTGAATGCCTTTCGTTAGGGGTCTTGATTCAATATTTAAGCTCGATCCAGAAGGTTGTCGAGGCGACCGAGACGATCGAAGGAGTCTGCCACCCGTTTCTCCGCACGCCAATAGCGGCGCGCCAATTCATGCGCCTCCGCGTCCTCCGACCCGGCGACTTCCACGATCAGCACGGTGTAGGGCTTTTCTCCAAAGCGAATTGTAGAGGGATACATCAGCACATAACCTTCTACATCGGCCGGTGCCTGGCGTATCCGGTCGACCGCGGCCTCGCGCAGCTTCGCCATTTCCCGGGCACTCAGCTCACAGGCCTCGGTCTGGCCGGCGCCGTGCAGGTAGAGTGTCGGGCTGAATCTGCCGGTCTGCAACAGCAAGTCCAGCGCGGGCTTGATCGCCTCCTCCAACCACGCCAGGCGCGCTGCGTCCAGCGCTGGACTCGGGCTATCTTCCTGCCGGTTCATGGCATCGAGCATGCCGCCTTGCGCTCCCTGCAATCAAGCCCGCAATGCCTCAGACGGCGAGAGGGGCGCCCAAGCGGACGCCCCTCTTCGAACCGTACCACACACCAGGGCACTCAGGATTGTCCGGGGTGCCACTCTTCGCTATCGCCTTCACCACCGCCGCCGAATGCCTCGTCAAAGGCACCGGCCAGGTCGACCAGGTCCTGCCCGGGCCGCAGGCCTTCGAGCATTTCCTCATCCACCTCAAAATCTTCGTCCGCAACCGTCGCCGCTTTGATGCTCAAACCGATCCGGCGCTCCACCGGGTCGATCTTGATGACACGGGCCTCGACCTCCTGGCCAGGGGCCAACACATCGCGCACCTTCTGTACCCGGTTGTCGCTGATCTGGCTGATGTGCACCAGGCCGTCGATCCCCTCCTCCAACTCAATGAACGCGCCGAAGGAGGTCAGCTTGCTCACTTTACCCGACACCTTGTCGCCAACGTGATAACGCGAACCGACGTTGCTCCAGGGATCTTCCTGCGCCTGCTTCAAGCCCAGGCTGATACGCTGCTGCGCCGCGTCGACTTCCATCACCACGCAATCGACCTCTTCGCCCTTCTTCAGCATTTCGGAGGGATGGTTGATCTTGCGTGTCCATGACATGTCCGAAACGTGGATCATGCCGTCGATGCCCTCTTCCAACTCCACGAAGGCGCCGTAGGTGGTAAAATTCCGCACCTTGCCGCGAATGCGCGTGCCAATCGGATAGCGGTCTTGCACCAGGTCCCAGGGATTCGCTTCCGTCTGCCGGATGCCGAGGGAGATCTTCTGGTCGTTCTCGTTGATATTCAGGACGATCGCTTCGACTTCCTGCCCGACGGAGAGCACGTCGGCGGCGCGCGCCACGCGCTTCGTCCAGGACATTTCCGAGACGTGCACCATACCCTCGATGCCTTCCTCGATTTCGACAAAGGCGCCATAGGGCACAAGGTTGACCACTTTGCCCTTGATGCGGGCCCCGATCGGATAGCGCGCGGAGAGGTTCTCCCACGGGTTCGGGGTCTGCTGCTTGAGCCCGAGCGAAATACGCTCTTTCTCCAGGTCGACATCGAGAATCAGCACTTCCAGTTCTTCGCCCACTTTCACCATCTCGGTAGGATGATTGATACGGCCCCAGCTCATGTCGGTGATGTGCAGCAGTCCGTCCATGCCATTCAGGTCGACGAATGCACCAAAGTCCGTGATGTTCTTCACCACACCGCGCCGCACCTGGCCGCTCTGGATTTCGCTGAGCAACTGGCGTTTCTGTTCGCGGCGCTGTTCTTCCAGCAACTCGCGGCGGGACAACACAATGTTGCGCCGTTCCTTGTCGATCTTCAGGATCTTGAATTCCAGCTTGTTATCGACCATCTCGTCCGGGTTCCGGATCGGAACCAGGTCTGCCTGCGATCCGGGCAGGAATGCATCCACACCCACATCCACAACGAAACCGCCTTTGACGCGGGTACGCACATAGCCTTCGATCAGGCTGCCCTCTTCGCAGGTCTCGAGGACGCGATCCCAATTCCGCTGCACCTCGGCCCACCTCTTGCTGAGCACCACCATGCCTTCTTCATCTTCCAGGCGCTCCAGCAGAACCTCAAAGGTATCGCCGGGCTGCACGGCGGAGAGATCGTCAAATTCGTTTGCGGGGATCAGCCCCTCGGACTTGTATCCGATATCCACCAGGACTTCCTGGGGGCGCACCTCCATCACGCGGCCCTCGATGATCGAGCCTTCGGAGAATTGGCGGAGGGTGTCTTCGTAGAGTTTTGCCATCGCATCGCGCGCGGCGGCAGCTTCATCGATATCGTTGGTAGCGGTTGCGGTTGTTTCGGTCATATACGTTCTATTCTTTCAGTGATTGGGCATGACTCTGGATGCTCAAGGAGGCGACCGCCCGTCCATCGCCTCTCATCCCCGATTTCGGAAGGGCGGGAAACTATCACAGGGCCGCGCCGGGGCACAAGTGCCAATCAAAGCCCGAAAAACCCTTGAGAATTCAGAAAATTCTCGAATCTGACGGGGGTGAGCATTTCATGCTGAGGGGGAGATCGGCGCGTACGAGGAGGGGGTCGAATAACGAGACAGGCATGTGCCCCTGAGAGCCCGAGTATACAGGGTGTGTTGATTGATTCGGCGCGCGGGCGGAATGTCCAAGCACCAGCGCGCCTTCGAGAAGGCGCGCAAGAAAGCGGGTTCCCTCCTTCGCTCGCTACGGCGGGCAGGCGAGAACCCGCACCAATTTTGGGCTTTCTTGAAAGCGCTTTTTTCCGGGGGTTCTTGAACCCCCGCGCAACTCAACGGACGACCGCCCCGTCCTTCACCATGCAATTGTGCACAGCGCTGGATCGCAGGAGGCCACAGCTCGGCGCCCTTTACTCCCCCCGCGTGTGCGGCGCACGCTCTTTCGCCGCAGCACCTCGTCTTGCTGCCTCAGGCGGAGGCATGGGCCGCGAATCGGCACGATGCGAAGAGGTCGGCACGGAAAGCGCCCCGGTGTAGAAGTGGATGACGTGCCCCTTCTCGATCAGCCACCGCAGATTCTTGTTCAGTTCCACAACCTCCGGCGCCTCTTCCGTCGCGCCGGGATGCAGGTCGTGCAGCAGCGCCTCACGCGTGCAGCCGGGATGGTCGTGCAAATGACGCAGCAGGGCGGCGATCTCGGGAATGGCATGTTCGGGATCGAGCGGCTTCGGCTCGGCGGGAATCACGAAATTGGCTTTGCGGTTCGCTTTGAAGAGATGGAGCCCCATATGCCGGAAGGCGGGACGCAGCGTAAAGGCGAGCGAAAGCGGAAAACGGATTTCGTGGGCCCACGCTTCGCGAATGAGCTGCAGCAGAGCCGCGTCTTCCAGGTGCTGCGCAACGGTGGCGGGAAGAATCACACGGCGCGAGGTCGACATCCGCGAGGCCACATGGTCGCGGACGAATTCCTGGCGCACCTGCTCGAACGTCAGCGTCTCGTCATCGGGACCGCCGCGCCGCACGTAGACCCGCTGGGTTCGACTTTCGTTCTTCCACTGCTCGATCAGCTCCGGGTCGCGCAGGGTTTGAATATGGCTGCGATAACGCTCCATCGGCATATCGGGATAACGGGCGTGGAGAACCTCCTGAATCTTCGCCTGGTATCCGTGATAGTTGGGCGGACCGAGCAGGACACCACTGAGCCCGCATCGGCAGACCACCATGAAGTTCCCGCGCGGGGCCTCGCCCTCGATTTCGCGAATCTCGAAAACCTCGTCGAGATGTTGCCGGGCGATATGTTGGGCCAGCGCGTCGCGATGCAGAAAGACCGCCTTGCAGACCTTACACTGGTGAAACTCAACGCCAGCCGCTTTCTCGCCTCCCGTGATCTCTAGTTTCACCAGATAATGCTCGGCCTTCTGCATGATGAGGGAGGCGATATCCACGAGTGGGTAGGCCTTGCCGCTACGCCGAATCTCGCGCACGAGGGTGCCGATATGGGCACGGTCAGCCAGGAAACTCACCTTAATCGGAAGAGCAGGCGCACGGCTCGGACGGCCTCCCTGGCGCCGGTCCCGCTCACGCCCGCGGTCCCGACCATCGCCTCGTTCCGGCCTGGGGCGGCCACCCCCTCCCCGGCCATCGCGGGGCTTTCCGCGCGGCGCGCCACGCCCGCGGCGGTCATGGCGGTCACGGCGCGGGGTTTCCGTGGAACGACCCTCGCTCCAACGGTCTACATACGGATTCGCCGTAACCTCGCGCCGCGCCCATTCGGGAACAAAGTTCAACTCCAGGAGTAAATCCTTGGAAACGGCGGGGCTATCGCCGGGCGCACGCGAAGTTGCGGGTTCCTCATTCATGACCGTGCCGCCATGGTACATGGAACGCGGTGTAATGCAAAGCAAGGTTGTAGGGTTGTAAGGAATGAGGTGCGCAGGCGCATGGTGAACATGATGGTTTCGTACCACGGCCGTCGCGATCGCCGCCCGTGGCAAGACGTTGTGCACGGGGCGCAGGGATGCCCTCCCATTTCGCAGGCTGGCCATTCCCAGATCGAACCTCTATCATCCGGAGTTGTTATGAGTCATTCCCCCGTCCTCCCTTCGCAACACGAGCCATCCGACGCGCAATGGCTGGAAAAGGCATCCTCTGCCGTCACGCTCAGCGACATGGAAATCTTCATTTTCCCCGAGCTGCTCTTCAGCCTGGTGCTGGCCAATATGATGTCGCCGCGCATCTGGGCCTGGCGGGAGGACCCCTGGTTCGAAGGCATTCAGAAGAAGAGCCCCTATCGGCGGGTCCTGCGCCTCAAGCAGTTCATCATGGATCACTACGACTTCAATCTCGACCTGGACACATGGGGCCTGACCACGCAGGAGCAGGAGTTGAAGCGCTTCTCCGCCTGGATCGACGAGGAGACCCTCTCTCAAAGTAATGCGCTCTTCGGCTACGAGGGAGACAAGTACTACTTCGACATGGACATCCGAAAGCACTTCGGCCTGGACAAATATGGCGACGAAGAGATCCCTTACTGGAAGACCGAAACGGTCGAAGCCATGGATGCCTTCCGTTTCAAGCCAGGCTACACAACCGGGGCCGGAGAATGTGTATCTCTCTCTACGCTCTACGCCGCCGCGCTCTTCGTCGTCTGCAGGATTCCGCTCAAGGATATCTTTCTACTGGCAACGCCGCTGCATTCCCAGAACTTCATCGATGTCCAGAACGGCGTGCTCACGAACAACCGACGGATCGTGACGAAGAACATGTGGTTCAACGGCTCCGAGCTCTCCTACCGCGCCCAGCGCGCCCTCCGCAACGAGCAGGTGACCGTCGTGGCGCACCACACCGGTTGGATCCACTCCGTCTACGATGACGCCACCATCGACCCGGCGGCCTACACACATCTCAAGGATCGGCTCAGCGGCTTTCTCCGCACCGAAATCAGCTATGAGCTGCTCGCCTGTTTCCTGCGACAATATAGTCAGATCCAGAAATGCTTTCAGATCCGCCACGAATACCATGGCAAGCCCCGCTACATCGCCGCGGAGAAGGTTTATGCGTACGAGCACAACAGCGCGTACAAGGTCAGCGACAAGACGCGCGACAAGCTGCTGGAAGAGATCGACGAATACGAATTCTATTCCGAGCCGATCGAGCAACGGATCGAACTGAACATGTTCGACACCTACTTCCAGTCGAACCGCATCGACCTCGACAAGCCCGAAGACCAGGAGCGGCTCAGATCAGTGTTCACTTGCCAGAACACGCGGGCCTGCGAAATCGTCCGGCTGCTGGTCGAGTTTGCCCGCATCGACCCACGCTTCCCCGACCGTGAGTCGGCGAAGTCGTTCGTGGCGGTCGGTCCCATTGAGTTGGATCCAGACATGGGTCGCGAGAGAATCGTGGAGCATCTTGCATCGCTCCGGTCGACGCATCCCATTGCCGAACTCGCGTTCTATGCCGGACGCGACATGGCACATTGCGACTGGGGACCGTTCTTGAAAGCGGCGGTCGAGCGCAGCCCGGTCAGCGCCAGGGCTGCCGAGTCGATGTCCGACGTGGAGGTCATCGCCCATCTGGAGGCCATGCCGAATGAGTCGATCTATGACGGCACGCGCCTCGCGCAGCCCGATGAGGTCTGGAACTATGGCCGCGGCGACGGGCTGGAGCGGGCGATTTGCCTGGCGGGTATTTTCAAAGCGCGCCGGCCTGGCGAACGGGTCCAGGTCCGATCCGACGGCGCCACGGTCACCCTGACGTTCGGGCCGGAGTCGGTGACATGGTCCAGCGCCAAGGGCTTGGGCGCGGATTTGAGCGTGTAAACTTGGCCTGACGGCAGCTTGTCTGACTGATGGGGAGATCGGCGTGTACGAGTACGGGGTCGCATAATGCAGGAAAACTAAGTGCTGTTGGTCGACAAAGCTCCCTCCAGAGGCGGGCGAGGCGGGACAAGGCTCGCGACAAGGCTTACGACAAGGTTAGGCGGAATGGGCCGGCGCCCCACCACTGAGGTTTTTCAGCAGAATCGCTACAACTCGCTGGCCGACCGGATATGGGTGGGGATCGGATCCCGCTGGCGGGGCAAATCCATGACGATCGGGTCGAGAAACCGCGCCTCGTCCGCAATCACACGAGAATACTCGAATAGACCGCGCTCCGGCTCGACGCGCACATGACTGAAACTCACGGTATGGGCATCCGGCCGGCTCATGCACACGGAGGTCGCACGATCTTTTTCCGCCGCGCCGCGGTGGAAAGTGAGCAGGACCTCACGCGTGGGCTTCGATTGCCCGTCGAGTAATCGCCCAAGGAGTTGGCGGCGATGCTTCACCACGCGAGCCGTCGCCTGCGAAGAGGACGTTACCGGCATATCGGCGGCCTTCAACTCGCTCATCGAAACGCTGGTGCCGTCCCACCGATAACAGACCGGCACGGCGCGAGGCGCCAGGCCGAGCAGCAGAAAAGGATTCACATCACGAAGGGCGCTGTGGGCCATTCGGCCGGCCAGTTCGGATAGGCGCTGCACGTCCATACACGAGCCGAGCATGATGCCGCGGCTTGTTTTCCGCGGGTCGGGCGCGGGAATGCGCGGACCATATAGGTTCAACAGGCAAAGGGTTACACCCGCTTCGTTGACCCCGATCCAGGTTCCGCCCTGCTCCTTGTCGGTCGGCGCCACATAAGAGACCCCGTTCAGCACATGAAGAGAAGGCGCCGTAGCTGGCCGACGCGCCCGGCTTTCGTCCCGGTTAAAGAAGACCTCGTACCGATCCTCGTCCTCGAATCGCCATGTCGCCGTACACATGCATCAACCCCCCATCGCTCAATAGATCCAGTCGGTCTAGCACGATCCCGGCCACGACTCAAGGCCGATACCGCTCCGCCGCCTGGCGCGGGCGCAACCGCGACTTGTTGCACGGAAGAGCGCCTGAAGGCGGGCCTACAAACGCAATCCATACGGCACCCCCGTTGGCAGTACCTGCTTCAGCAGGCCCGCAGGACCCCCTCCCTGCCATATTGAAAATTGCTGCTACCCTTGGCAGGTTGTCAAAATTGGCGGAACGTGTATGGTACGGTCAGAAACCGATGAAGAAGTTTGGATTTCAAGAAGCGGTCGAGCAGATTGTGGACGAGGACCCCCGCTACCCGGCGGAGGCATATCATTTTGTACGGCTGGCACTCGACGACGCGGTCAAGCGGTTCGAGAAACCGATCGAAGGCCCGGGCCGCCACGTGACCGGCGGGGAGTTGCTGGAAGGCATTCGGCTCTACGCCCTCTCCGAATTCGGAGCCATTACCCGCACGGTCCTTGCCCACTGGGGCATTCGCGAGACCATCGACTTTGGACATATCGTATTTAACCTTGTAGGAAAAGGCATCCTCGGAAAGACCGACGAGGATAAGCTGGAGGATTTTGCAGATGGCTACGATTTCGACCGCGCGTTCCGCACCCCGTTCCGCCCACGGCGCAACGTCAACGTCGCCGCAAAGCGACTCCCCGAAGAAGCCTAGTCGCTGCTCCTTGCTTGCCGCCCTCATCCTGAGCACCCTGGTGGCCCTGCCGGCGTCGGGCGACTATGTCGACACGCTGCGCACCGCCAACGATGGGCTTCTACGGTTCGTGCTCGATAACGGCCTGATCTGCCTCGTAAAGGAAGACCGCAGCGCGCCGGTCGCCGCGATCCAGGTCTGGGTGCGGGTCGGCTCAATTCACGAAGAAGAATTCCTTGGCGGCGGTCTCTCGCACTATCTCGAGCATATGGTCTTCAAGGGCACGCCCACCCGCGGCCCCGGTGAGATCTCGCGAACGATCGACGGTGTTGGCGGCGATATGAATGCCTACACCAGCTTCGACCGGACGGTCTATCACGCCGAAATCCCCAGCGCCCACTGGCGTACCGCGGTCGATGTGTTTGCCGACGCGGTCATGAACGCCTCCATGCCGGAGGAAGAGTGGGAGAGCGAGCGCGAGGTCGTCTTCCGCGAAGTCGACATGGGCAAAGACGATCCGGGGCGCGTACTGAGCAAGCTGCTTTTCGCTACCGCCTACCAGGTGCACCCGATGCGCGTGCCGGTCATCGGGCACGAGGACGTGCTCAAGAAGATGACGCGCGATGAGTTGATCCTCTTTCATCAGCGGCACTACACGCCCGACAACATGATTGTTTCGCTCGTCGGCGATTTCGACCGCGACGAAGTCGCGGCCTACTTGCGCGAGGCATTCGGCCCCTACCCGCGCCGCGCGCGGGCCCCGGTGGTGCTGCCCGAAGAGCCGCCCCAACTCGCGCCCCGCTTCGCCCGCCAGACGGGCGCCTACAACGTGTCGCGCCTGCACTGGGCCTTCCCCGCCACATCGCTGAGTCACCCCGACACCCCCGCCCTCGATGTGCTCGCACAGGTGCTTGGGCAGGGCCGCAGTTCCCGGCTCGTGCGCGAGATCAGGGAGCGTCGCCAACTCGCCTTCAGCATCGGGGCATGGGCTTTTACCCCGATCGACCGCGGACTTTTCGCCGTCTCCTCCACCTTCGCACCGGAACGGGAAGAAGAGTTGCTCGCCGCCATCGAGGAAGAACTCTACTCGTGGGTCGAGACGCCCTTCACCCAGGAAGAACTCGACAAGGCGCGGCGCCAGGTGCTCGTCGATGCCCTTTCCCAACTCCAGACCTCACGCGGGCAGGCCGCCGCTTTCGCTTCCGGTGAGTTCTATGTGGTGGATCCGCGCTACTCCGAAACCTACCTCGAAGAACTCGACGCCCTCACCCCGGACGACCTGCAGCGCGTAGCGCAGACCTACCTCGACCCGCGGCGGCGTACCCTCGTGATTCTCTCGCCCGAACAGGAAGAAGAGGCCGTGGCCCGGGAAGAAGCCGAGCCGCTCACCCACGCGGTTGAACGCGTGGAACTGGAAAATGGCGTCACCCTGTTAGTGCGCGAGGACCGGCGCCTGCCCTTCGTCCATATCGCCACCGCCTCGCTCGGCGGACTGCTCAGCGAAACGGAGGAGAATAACGGCATCTCCCAACTCATGGCCGACCTGCTCACGCGCGGCACCGCCACCCGCACCGCCGAAGAGATTGCCGACACGGTCGAAACACTCGGCGGCAGCCTCAGCGCTTATGCCGGTCGCAATAGCTTTGGCATCATGGCCCGCTCGCTCACCAGCGATGTAGAGACCTTCATGGAATTGCTCGCCGACTGCCTGCTCAACCCCGCCTTCCCCGAGGACGAACTCGAAAAGCAGAAAGAGGTGCAGATCGCCTCGATTCGGCAGCAGCGCGAGCGCCCCATGTTCCTGGCACAGCAACTCCTCATGCAGAGCCTCTTTCCGGCCCACCCTTACCGCTGGAACGAGACGGGTAGCGAGGAGACCGTGGCCGCGCTCACGCGCGACGCAGTGCGCGAACACGCGGCCGCGCTCACCACGACCTCGAACACGGTGATCTCGATCTTCGGCGACATCACCGCCGAGGCGGCCCAGGATCTTGTTCGCCGTCATCTCGCAGACCTGCCCCAAGGCGCGCGCCCGGCGTGGGACCACCCGCATCCTGAGCCGGAGCTGCCCTCACTCGTACAGCAGCGCGAGCCGCGGCAGCAGTCGATCCTCCTGGTGGGCTATCCTGGCGTCCCGATCGAAGACCCTCGCTCCGACGTGCTGAGCATTATGGCTGCGGCGCTCAGTGGGCTTTCCTCCGACCTGCTTATCGAGATTCGCGACAAGCGCGGACTCGTCTATTTCGCCGGCGCCTTCCAGCGGCTCGGCCTCGACCCCGGTGCCTTTGTTTTCTACGCAGGTACACAGGAAGAGTCCGTGGAGGAGGTAAAGGAACTGTTACAGGCGCAGGCCGACCGGATTCGCGAGAACGGCCTGACCGAAGAAGAGTGGCAGCGCGCCCTGGAACAGATCGTTTCCCGCTCCGAGCGGGCGTTACAGCAGAACAGCAGTCTGGCCCAGACCAGCGCCCTTAATGAGTTGTATGGGCTTGGCTACGACCACAGTTTCCGCACCCGCGAACGCCTGGAAGCGATCACGGCGGATGATTTCCGTGCCGTGGCCGACACCTTGCTGCGCCCGGAACTCAGTGTGGTGTCGAAGGTGCTGCCATTAGTGGCGGAGCCAGAGGAAGCGGCCGCGGAAGAGGCGCAAAGCGCAAGCACCCACTATTAATCAGGTGCGCATCTCGAAAAGTTGTAGGATGGGCATGTCCGACAGGACTGCCCGTCCCGCAGAGCCTATCCGCACTCGGCACGCTGGTGGACGGCCTAATAGACCGTCCTACACCAGCAGGTGCGCACATTCCGAGAAGGAGGATGGGCATGTCCGACAGGACTGCCCGTCCCGCAGAGCCTATCCGCACTCGGCACGCTGGTGGACGGCCTAATAGACCGT
>SLOV01000295.1 GCA_007132345.1 Kiritimatiellia bacterium | reverse complement strand
TGCTTGGAGATTCCGCCCGCGCGCCGAATCAATCAACACACCCGCTACAACGTGGCCTCAGCGCCTCTTCCACACGCACCCCCACACCGTTTCCGCCAGGCCGCACCGCCGCCCAGCGCAAAAAGCGCCAGGGTCATCGGCTCCGGTATCACGGGGATCGGAACGGATTGGGAGGGGAAGTGTTCAGGAAGCGGATCACCCGCAGCTATTGCGTTTGCCGTGCCGGTGGCGGTTTGGGTGTTGTAGGAGAAGAGGTGGAAGAGGGCGCCTCCGCTGGGGGGAATAGCACTCCCGTTGCCGGAGAAGATCGTCTGGTCCTGCAAGATGGAGGCCGTCCAACTGCCAACAGAGATGTAAGCATTGTACACGCCATGGTCCAAGCCGGCACTGACGGAGAATTGAATGAGATTGTTCGCGTCGCCGGGGGAGGATTGGTTCTGGACCAGGTACGAAATCCGCAACGTGTCTACCCCCACATAGCCGAAATCATTCGTGTTTATTCATTCGTGGTTCAAAACGTTCCCATCCTGGAAGGCCTCCGTGCTCTCCGTGTCCTCCGTGCTGAAACCCCTCCTCATCTCTACACTTCGCGTATTTCGCCGTGCCCCCTCAATACCCGCAGAATCCGCGCCCGTCTGCTCTGCGCCTCTGCGTCCCTGCGGCTTTGCGCTGAATTCCCCCTCGGAGAAAACGCAGAGACGCAAGGACGACTTCACAACCCGACCGAGTTTCATCCCTGTTAGGCTTTGGGGGACGGGTTGCGAACCCGTCCTACTTCTTGGTATGCGCGCACTTGGAAGCATGTGCATAGGCTCTGAACAGATCGGCCATTCCCCCTCCGTGCTCTCCCTGTCCTCCGTGGCGAAACCCCTCCTCATCATCCGTGTCAATCCGTGCCATCCGTGGTTCAAGCGAATCGCGATCAGCAACGTGCGGGGCAAGCAGCAATAGAGGGCGTGTCCCTGATGAACACCCTGCATCCATCGCAGATTTGACGTCATAGCGCTATAACGGTATAGCGTTGTTTAAGCTGGAGATATCGTATGAGCACATTGTCAAAGCGAGCCACTGTTTATCTCGACCCGGCTCTACACAAGGCGCTTCGCCTGCAAGCCATCGAGACTTCGCGTTCGGTCTCGGAGTTGGTCAATGATGCGGTGCGCAGCGAACTCGCGCAGAACGCCGCAGACCTTGCCGTGTTCGACGAGTGGGCAAACGAACCGACCGTCGAGGTTTAGGACTTCGTGAAGGCACTGAAGCGCGATGGCGCGATATAGGGTCATCGTCGGGAAACTCGTCGTTAGCGTTGTCAGAGTCGGTCACCGCCGGGATTTATACCGATAGGCGCATCGTTGCTTCGCCTCGTCAGAATCAACCGTTGCAACGGCAAACTATGGACCATCACGCTTCTTCGTATTCAATTGTTCATTGCACAAGGTGTTGGCCGGCAGTCCGGGCGATATTATCATGGTGGCATGAAGGTAAGGATATCCATCACTCTGTCTCAGGATCTACTGAGGCGCATCGACCAGCGCCAGGCTGAGTTCCAAAGTCGCTCGGAATTTCTCGAACGCGCGGCTACGGCATACCTTTTCCATCTGGCCCGGACTGAAGCCGAGCGTCGGGACTTGGCGATCATCAATGAGCACGCGAAGCATCTGAACGCCGAAGCGGAAGATGTATTGGCCTATCAGGTGCCCCTGTGAGGCGTGGTGAGTTGTGGCATTCACTGCGATGAACTTGTCAGCCTTCCCAAAACCATGTTGACCGATTTCGTCGGCATGTTGCCGCATGAGAAGATTGTTCTGCTCGACGCGGCACTTGGATCGGCGCTTCAATTGCAGAAGGCTTAAAAAGCTGGCCGGGACGGGTTGTGAACCCGTCCTACTTTTCTCGATCTCTGGGGGAAGGTCAGCCCAACTGCTGCTTGACCAGATCTTCGACGGCGGCGATGGCGTCTGGGACTTTGGCGGGCTCTTTGCCGCCCGCTTGCGCTTTGTGAGGTTGGCCACCACCCCCGCCACCGGCACGCTTGGCAACGGCGCCAATGAGCTTTCCGGCATGGAGGCCGCGCTTCACGAGATCCTCGCTGACGGAGGCGACGAAACAGGCTTTGCCACCATCACGACTGCCAAGCACCAACACGCCGGATGTGATCTTCTGGCGCAGGGTGTCGAGCATGTTGCGTAAACCGTCCAATGATTGCTCACCGACTTCCTCGGCAAGCAGAGGAATGTCGCCCACCGTGCGCAGGCGGGCGGCGAGTTCGCCGGCCTGATCGGCCGCGGCGGCCGCCTGCTGCTGCTTGAGTTGCTTCTCGAGCTTCTTGTTCTGCTGCATCAGCGCGTCGATGCGGTCGACCAGTTGGTCGGATGTTGCGCTGAAGCGATGGGAGAGTTGCTGAATGAGTTCGTGCTCGCGGCGCGTCATTTCGAAGGCGGGCAGACCGCAGACGGCCTCGATACGTCGGACACCCGCGGCGACGGAACTCTCGGCAACGATCCGGAAGAAGCCCAACTCGCCGGTGCGGCCGACATGCGTGCCGCCACACAACTCGCGGCTGAACCCGCCGATGTCGACCACGCGAACGACGTCGCCATATTTTTCGTCGAAGACGGCAATGATGCCGGAGTTCGGGACATCTTTGAGCGCCATTTCGTACGTTGTGATGGCGTCGTTCTGCATGATCCATTCGTTGACCTGCTTCTCGATGGCTTCGAGCGCGGCGGTGTCGACGGCTTCGTAGTGGGTGAAGTCGAAGCGGAGGCGGTCCGGCGCGACGAGCGAGCCAGCCTGACGAACGGAGGGACTGACGAACTGGCGCAGCCCGGCATTGAGCAGGTGCGTGGCGCTGTGGTGGCGTTGTAGGCGCTGGCGCCGCACGCGATCGACTTCGGCGCCGACACGTTCGCCTGCTGTGAGCCGGCCCTGCACCATGCGGCCGATGTGCAGCAGGATCCCTTCGGCGGGGCGCTGGGTGTCCCAGACTTCGAACTCGCCGCCCGCGCCGCGGATGAAGCCCTGGTCGCCGATCTGGCCGCCGCTCTCAGCATAGAAGGGGCTCCGGGCAAGAAGGAGCACGCCTTCCTCCCCTTCGGACAACGACTCGCGGCTCTTGCCGCCGGAAAGCATCGTGAGAATCTCCGATTCGGTTTCCAATTCGGCATAGCCGCTGAACTCGGAGCGGATGCCTTTCTGGACAAGGTCGGAGACGAGGTCCATCTCGGCGGCGAGCAGTTCTTTCTTGCGGGCGCCGCGAGCGCGTTCGCGCTGCTGGGCCATGAGCACATCAAAGCGCTCTTCGTCGACGACAAGCCGCTGCTCCGTAGCCATGAGACGCGTGAGATCGACGGGGAATCCATAGGTGTCGTAGAGCTTGAAGGCGTCATCGCCGGGGAAGGTGGTTTCCTGGCGGGCCTTGAGGTTCTGGACCACTTCGTCGAAGAGGGTGAGGCCGCGGTCGAGGGTGGCGGCGAAGCTTTCTTCTTCGGCCTTGAGGGCGCGCAGCACTTCGGTGCGATTGGCGCGGAGTTCGGGGAAGACATCGCCCATGCCGGCTTCGAGCACGGGAAAGAGTTCGCCGAGGAATGGGCCGGTGAAGCCGAGCTTGCGCCCGAAGCGGGCGGCACGGCGGAGCAGGCGGCGCAGGACGTAGCCGCGTCCGTCGTTAGAAGGGCTGACCCCATCGGCGATCGCGAAGGAGAGAGTGCGGAGATGGTCGGCGATGACGCGCATGGCGACCGCGTCGTCGCCTTCGTAGGCGCGTCCGCTCAGTTCGGCAATGCGGCGGATGATCGGCTGGAAGATGTCGCTGTCGTAGTTATTGGACTTCTTGCCTTGCAACACGGCCACGACGCGTTCGAAGCCCATTCCGGTGTCGACGTGTTTGGCGGGGAGATCTTCGAGGGAGCCATCGCCGCGGCGGTTGTGCTGAATAAAGACGAGATTCCAGAGTTCGATGACCTCGGGGGTGCCGGCGTTGACCATCTGCGGGGTGCAGCCCTCTTCGGTGAGGTCGATATGGATTTCGGAACAGGGGCCGCAGGGGCCGGTGTCGCCCATCTCCCAGAAGTTGTCTTTTTCGTCGAAGCGCAGGATGTGGAGCGGATCGATATCGGTGACGCGTTTCCAGATCTCTTCGGTTTCGTCGTCGTCACGGAAGACAGTGGCCCAGAGCCGTTCTTTGGGGAGCTTCCAGACCTCGGTCATGAGTTCCCAGGCCCAGGTGATGGCTTCTTCTTTGTAGTAGTCGCCGAAGGACCAGTTACCGAGCATTTCGAAGAAGGTGTGGTGGTAGGTGTCGAGACCGACTTCTTCGAGGTCGTTATGTTTGCCGCTGACGCGAATACATTTCTGGGTGTCGGCGACGCGGCGGTAGGCGCTTTCGCGGCTACCGAGGAAGATCTCCTTGAACTGGTTCATGCCGGCGTTGGCAAAGAGCAACGTCGGGTCGGCGGGCAGCACGACGGGCGAGCTGGGCACGATCTCGTGGCCTTTGGCGGCAAAGAAGTCGAGGAACGACTGTCGGATTTCGGCAGCGGTCATGGGGCGGCGCCTCCGTCCTTATTTCAAGGCAGTCTCGTGGGCGGCGGCTTCGATGCGGGCCACGAGTTCATCGAGCATGGCCTGGTCGTTCTTCAGGTTTTCCGTGGCGGAGTCGCGGCCCTGTCCGAGTTGTTTGCCGTCGTAGGAGAGCCAGGACCCTTTCTTCTCGACGAGTTTGTACTGGATGGCAGCGTCGACAACGGAGCCTTCGTAGGAGATGCCCTGCGCGTACATGATGTCGAATTCGCCTTCCATGAAGGGGGGCGCGACCTTGTTCTTCACGACCTTGACACGGGCACGGATGCCGGTGGCGCGGCCGGTGGGGTCTTTGATGGTGGCGATGCGGCGGATGTCCATGCGGACGGAGGCATAGAACTTGAGCGCGCGGCCGCCGGGCGTGGTTTCGGGGCTGCCGAACATGACACCGATCTTCTCGCGGATCTGGTTGGTGAAGAGGCAGGCGGTCTTGCTTCGATTGATGGCGGCGGTGAGTTTGCGGAGGGCCTGCGACATGAGGCGCGCCTGCAAGCCGACGTGGGAATCGCCCATTTCGCCTTGCAGCTCGGCGCGGGGGGCGAGGGCCGCCACGGAGTCGACCACGACGACGTCGAGCGCATTGCTGCGTACGAGGGCTTCGGCGATGTTGAGCGCCTCTTCACCGGAGTCGGGCTGGGAGACGAGCAAGTTCTCGAGATCGACGCCGATCTTCTTGGCGTAGCCGGGGTCGAGGGCGTGTTCGGCATCGATGAAAGCCGCCATACCGCCGTTCTTCTGGGCGTTGGCGATGATGTGGAGCATGAGGGTGGTTTTGCCGGAGGATTCGGGGCCGTAGATTTCGATGACGCGGCCGCGCGGCACACCGCCAATGCCGAGGGCAATATCGAGGGTCAGGGCGCCGGTCGAGATGGCGGGCACCTTCTTCGCGGCCTGGTCTTCACCGAGCCGCATGATGGCGCCATCGCCGTACTCCTTCTGAATCTGCGCGAGGACGTCGCTCAGATTGGCTTTGGTATCTGTCTTTACCTCTTTCTTGGCCGCCATGACTTACACTCCTTTGAGGGGGACCGCGTGCAGCAGCTCATAGTGAGGGCCCTGCGCGCGGAGGTGACTTTGCATGACCGCGACCCGCCCCACGGGCGCGCAGCCGAAGTCGGTAGTTGTAGCTTTGTGCAGGTGCGATGTCAATTCAGCCACCTGTTGCGGGCCGCGTACGCGCCCGAGGGTGATGTGGGGGCTCCAGGCGCGCCTTTCCGGTTCGAAACCGAGGGTTTCAAGCCCTTCCCGGAGGGCGGCGTGCAGGGCGAAAAGGGCGGGCGGCGGCGAGTCGACCCCGGCCCAGAGGACGCGCGGTCTGTGGGGCGAGCCGAAGGCGCCGAGCCCCACAATCTGCAGCGTAAAGCTGTCGTGGCCGTCGAGTCGCGCATCGGCCATGGCACAAACGCGCTCGACCCGGGAACGAGTGATGTTGCCGAGGAAGAAGAGGGTGAGGTGCAGATTGGCTTCGGCGGTCCAGATGACGCGGGCGCCGGTGCGGCGCAACTTCTCCTGAGCGCGTGCAAGGGCGGCGCGCACGTCGGGGGTGAGTTCGATAGCGAGGAAGACGCGCAAGGAGTCGGGAGCGCTCATGACACGGACGCCTCACAGCAAGAGCAGCTCCGCCTTCTGCTCATCTCTGTCCTCAACAAATAGCTTGTCGCCTCGCTCGATTCGCTCATCGATCGCCTGAAAGACCCTCAGTGCCTGCTTAATCAGGGCCGTCTTTGTCATACCCTTCTTAGCAGCCATGGCGTCGATCGCATCCATGTCACGCTCCTTCAGTTTCAAAGTAAGGGTTTTCAAGGGGGTCTCGTTTCCTGAGTTCATGGTCTGAAGGTAGACGCAATTGGGTCTTCTAACAATTATAAAAGGCGTGTTTTTTACTTCTTTTTTAGTGACTAACGCTTCGGAAGTGAGTTCGTTGGCGAGGAAGACGCGCAGGGAATCGGGGGCGCTCATGGTACAACCCTTAGGGCAGGACGCGGCGCAACAGGTCGAGCCCCGCCTTGGCGGCGCGCAGGCGCCGGATAGCGGGATCGCCGAACATGCGGAGCTTCCTGACCTCCACCCCGGCCGCGGAGGCGACGGCCACGAAGAGTTCGCCGGGCTTGCGGTCGGGACCGGGCAGGGTGTCGGAAACGACGGCACTGACGGAGAGCCCGTAGGCGGCATCGAATCGAATGCGGGCCGCGGCGGCAAGATGTCGCGCGATGGCTTCGCTGGCCGCGCCGTGTTCCGCCAGGATTTCGGGCGAGACGCCGAATTCGCTATGCAGCAGATCGAGCGCAGGAATTGTGGCGCCGCCGCGATAGACGCCGGGCGCATCGGGATGGCTGGCGAGCAGGGCGGCAAGCTGACCACCGGTCGCGATTTCGAGGGTGGCGAGTGTGCCCTGTATGTCGGCGAGTCGCTGTAGCAGTACGTCTTCGAGAGCGAGGCGGGCTTCGGCGAAGAGGTGCGGGCCAAGGATGCGGCGGATTTCGGCGGCGGCGGCGTTCAGGTCGATGTCTCCGTCGGCGTCGAGGCGCAGCTCTACCTCGCCAGGATGGGCGCAGTAGCCCACTTCGATGCCGGTGGGGTCGAAACCTGCCTCTTCGAGGCGCGCGGCGACATCGGATTCACCAAGGCCCGCGATCATCCAGACGCGCTGCATGTGGGTGGCGGGCCGCGGCAAGTGCTCGCGCAGCCAGGGCAGAATACTCTGCTCGCAGATGGCGTTGAACTCGCCGGTCGGGCCGGGCAACACAAAGATGTGCGCGCCTTCCAGATCGATGCGCTGGCCAGGCGCGGAACCGACGGGATTAGGAAGAACCTCTGCGCCCTCCGCCACGAAAGCCTGACGCTGGGCAGGCTCGTTGTAGGCACGGCCGACAGAGGCGTATTTTCGCGCCAGGAGGGAGGAATAGGCTTCGTCGAGTACAAGGTTGCGGCCAACGGCGCGCGCCACGGCATCGCGCGTAATGTCGTCGACGGTGGGGCCGAGGCCGCCGGAGACGAAGACGAGGTCGACGCGGCGGAGCGCCTGGCGCACGCAGTCTTCGATGGCGTCGAGATCGTCGCGGACGGTGGTATCGCGGACAAGGGCGAAGCCGAGCGGGGCGAGCATGCGCGCCAGCAGGTTCGCATGTGTGTTGATCCGGCCGCCATTGAGGAGTTCGGTGCCGGTCGAAACCAGTTCTGCGGCATGCATCAATCGGGGTATCCGGTCGGATGCGCCTGATGCCAGTCCCACGCGTGGCGCAGGATGGTCTCGATATCGGCGTGTTTCGGCGACCAGCCGAGAACGCGCTTCGCTTTATCGGCGGCGGCGACGAGACGGGCGGGATCGCCGGGGCGGCGCGGGGTGACGATGGCGGGGATGGCGTGGCCGGTGACCTTGCGCGCTGTTTCGATCACTTCAAGGACGGAGTGGCCGGTGCCTGTGCCAAGGTTATACGCTCCCGTGTGACCGCCGGTAAGGGCAAGGATATGGGCCTGGGCCAGGTCCTCGACATGGATGTAGTCGCGAATGCAGGTGCCGTCCGGCGTGTCGTAGTCATCACCATAGATCGAAATGTTTTCGCGTTGTCCCAGCGCCACCTGCAGGATGAGGGGGATCAGGTGCGGCTCTGGGTCGTGGTGCTCGCCGAGCGGACCGGATGCGCCGCAGGCGTTGAAGTAGCGGAGGAAGGTGGGCTGAATGCCTTTGCGCTGTTCGCACCAGCTCAGGATGCGCTCGAACATCAGCTTCGACTCTCCGTAGGGATTTTCCGGGTGTTGCGGCGTCTCTTCGGTGATCGGCAGGCGGGCGGGCTGGCCGTAAGTGGCGCAGGTGGAGGAGAAGATGAACGGCTTGATGCCCGCCTCGATCATGGCCTCCACGAGGTTCGTGGCGCCGATGACATTGTTGCGGAAGTAGAGGAGCGGGTCGTCCATGGACTCGCCGACGTAAGCGTAGGCGGCAAAGTGCATGATGGCGTCCGCCTTGGAAGCGAGCACGGCGGCGCGGATCTGTTCGCGCTCGCGCAGGTCGCCCTCCATGAATTCAGCGCGTGGGTCGAGGGCGGCGCCGTGGCCGCGTTCGAGGTTATCGAAAACGACTACTTCGTGCCCTTCGTCGAGGAGCATCCGGGCCGAGACGCTGCCGATATAGCCTGCACCACCTGTGAGAAACACCCGCATGATCGGCGCACCATAGAGAAAGGAGAGGGGGGAGGGCCAGAGAAAACCCCTGGCGGACGGCAATTCTCATGATGAGTGATTGGCCTAACTGGGGCGAATCTCGCTGGGCGTTTGGGGGTCGAGCGCGGATTACGATGCTGGACCAATCTTTGTCGGAATCCTTTGTCGGCAATTCTTTGTCGAATCCCGATCGGGGAGAGTCGACAAAGGGCCTCGACAAAGAGGGGCGACAAAGGCCGTGCGCGTTTCGACAAGGGCCTGGCGCTGGGGCCGGGAGCTGGAAGCTCCCGCCACTTTAGGGTCTAAGGCAACCGGATCGTGGCGCGCCAGAAGGATTCGGTGATCTGGTTGGTGACGCCGAGAGACAACGGACCGCCGGTTCCGGGCAGGTCGAGGCCGAGTGGCTGCCAGTCGGGGTCCAGCGGGTCGGCAAGCCATTCGAGGTCATAGACGCGGGCCACCGACGAGGTGCTCAGCAGGAACTCGTAAGGCGGCGTAGTGACATGGGGTCCCGTAAGACGAAGCACTGCATCCGGGTCGAGGGGGTTCAGATCGGCGATATAGGCTTCGAGCAGGGTGTTGAATTCATTGGCGGCGAGTTCGGTGGCGACGGCGTTCGTCGGGCCACCGAAGTAGAGCGTCTCCCACCAGTCGGGGATGCCGTCACCATCGCTATCCTTGAAAAGGTCCTCCAGCGTGGTGGCGGATCCGGTTTCGCTGTATTCGCTGAAGCACGGGTCAACAACGGAGCGCAGACGGAAGTAGTAGGTCGTCTCTGGAGAAAGTCCGGTGACCTCCACGCTTTCACCCACGACTTCGAGTCCGTCGTAGCCCGGCACCAAAAGCGACTCTGGCTCTTCGTAGGAGGTCCAGCTCAGTTCGGCCAGCGCCGGGCGCACGGCCGCGTTATTGCTGACGATCAGGGTGAAGGGACCGCTGACATCGATGCCGCTGACCACTGCCGTCTGAACCGAGGTGGTGACGTCAATGATGGCCTGCGAAATGTCGTTCACAATCACTTCCAGTTGCCCGCCGCTACCCGAAAACTGCTGCTGGTGCAGGAAGGTGAGGGTTCCAATGCCGCCCGGAATCTCGTCTGATACAAGATAGGACTCCGTCTGATTCTGCAAGGTGATCGTGGACAATCCGTCGAGTTCCAGGTCAGTCCGGGCCTTGTAGGCGGTCCACTCGATGCCGTCCTGTGTCCAGGTGCGCGTGAGATAAGAGGAGGCCTGCCCGCCGCCGACTTCTTCGAAGCGGTTCGTGCCCGCGGGACCGCCCTCCCCGCCCGTGGCGAATGCCGGATGCTCGGAGACATCGAGCCGGTAGAGGCTCACACCCGGCGCGCCGCTCCAGTTCACGACCATGCCGGTGGGTGAGAGGGTGTCGGCGAAGAGCCCGGCCGGAGCAGCGGGCTCAGGGAGCGTCGCCTCGGCGGTAAGGCGAGAGGAGTAGTCCGCACCGTCCACGGACCAGATCGCATAGTGAACGGTCGCGCAACCCGGAAGACTCTCGTGCAGCACGGGCGAGCCGCCACCGACATGGACCACCGTGCCCCCCGCAAACGGCTGCCCGACGGCGGGCGGCGGTCCGGAAGGAATTCCGAAGACACCGTCGCTATTGGAAACGATCACCACATCGTCTCCACCAGCGTTTGGAGTCCACGAAAGCTCGACGGCGGAGGCATGCGCGACAACGGCACTGAACGCTTCGGGCGGCAATGCGAAGTCTTCGAGCGCGAAGAGTTTCATGACGGCAAGGTGCTGCATATTCACGTCGGCCGCATCGCCGACGCGAACGGGAAACAGGTGTTCGTCCCAGAGACGACTGTCGAAGACGATGCCATTTGGAAAAGCAAAGCCGCCGAAATCCAAAGGAACATGGGCGCTTTCGAGCAAGGGGCTCGGCAACACGAAGTCATAATGCTGGTTGCGCGGGATATTGGTGCGCTGCTCCCCTTCCTGGTCGGCGGGCGGAAGGGCGTCCGAGACAATGCTTTCTAAAATCTGTAGCGTCTCCTCGTTGCGTCCGGCCAGGTTGAGATCACCCGCAATGACGAGGTAGTCCGTTGCCGGGAAGGCGGCCTGAGCGATGTAGTTGGTCAGCGCCTGCGCCTGCGCAATGCGACTGTCCCGGTCGCTCGAAGAGCCGCCCGCCTTGAAGTGTACACTCACCGCGTGCAGGTTTCGCGCGCCGGGCAACTCGATGGTGGCCCATGCAAAGTCGCGGTTAAACACCTCGACATCTTCCCAGACACCGGCGGCAACGATGGGCCAGCGGCTGATGATGCCGTTCGGGAAATTGGAATCCGGCTCGATAAAATAGTCGAAGGTCTCGCCGAAATGATCGCTCACGAACGAGTCGAGCGTTTCGCCTGGCAAAAGAATCCACTCCTGGATTGCGACGATGTCGGGACGCAGCAATCTGAAGATCCGTTTTGCCGCCTCGTCGTACGGAAAGAACCCATTCACGAGGTTGAGGCCACTCGGCAGGTTGGCGGCCATGATGCTGAAGGTGTTCGGGTCGCGAATCGTGAGGGTGGCCTGGTCGGGGCCTTCGATGATGGCGCCGCTGGCTTGCTGGAGCGTGAACCAGGCTGTACGCGGGCCCTGCGAGAGGGGCGGGTCGAGAATCTCTAGTTCCAAGTCGAGTGTGGATGGGCCGGCCGCGGAGAAGACCAGGGTCGTGGAAGCGACGGTGAAGTCCGTGCCGAGCTGCGCGTCTCCATGGAATCGCACCTCGACGGAGGCGTCCGCTGATTCGGAGAGCGAGACAGGAAGCGAGAAGGTGCCCGCGCCACGCTCGGTTACCCACTCCGCCTCAGCAAAAGAGAGGGTCGGTTGATCGCCCTCGCCGGTCAGGCGGAGATCGTCGATGTAGTAATGGTCGAAACGATTATCCGCGCCAGCCGCTTCGTCGAAGCGAATTCGCACACGCATCTGGGCCGGGGCCGGATCGAAGATCAGGGTGTAG
>SLOV01000298.1 GCA_007132345.1 Kiritimatiellia bacterium | reverse complement strand
TCACTCCCCTCAACGCGGACACAGGTCGCGGAGGAATTGCATATAACGTTCTTTCCGTGCCTGGTTCAGGTCTGCAACGTCAATTTCCACCTCCGCGGCCTTTTCCAGAAGGGTCAGGTAATCGTCCACAGGGGCGCCATCCACGAAATTCACGTAATACGCATCCAGCCCGTACTCTTCGAGCAGGCGCTGAATCTTCGAAGAGCGCTGCGAGGTGAGCCGGGAAGGATCGCAATCGATGCCAACCACCGGCGTGTTGTTGCGCAGACTGAAAAGCGCGCCGTGAAAACGGTCGGTGATCACAAGGTCGACGTAGTGCGGAATGCCCGCCCATTCTTCAGGGTCGACCATCAACCCGTAATCCGCATACCCGGTGAAGCGGAAGGTCGCGATCTTCCAGTTACGGCGCCGGAACCAGTCGACGGTTTCTCGCAGGGCCGTGAACGTTCCCGGCAAATGAATGAGGACCGTCCTGGCCTCGAAATCGAAGCCGTGCCGAACCAGCGCGGCCTCGGCCTTTTTCAGATCAATGTCATAGGTGTAGGTCGGGTCAGGCACCAGTTCCAACCCCATCTCGTTGCCCTTCAGGGCGGCGAAGAGGTCGTAGGTGTTCCGGTCCCGCACACCAAGCCGGGCGAAATCGCTGAGGCTGTCGCGGGCGGCTGTCCGCATATCGGCCGAGAAATCGTTGAGCGAGGTACCCCCGCAGGAAGCGGCCACCATCGCTTTCCTGGCCGTGGTCCCGGCAAGGAAGTAGACCGGCAGCAGGTCGTTCGCTTTGTGCCATGGGTTGAGGTGATAGATGGTGTCGCTGCCGACCAGGATCAGGTCATAGCCTTGTTGCTCTACAAGGGATCGCCCCGCATTGGAGTCAAGGCCAACATAACTCGCCTTGGAGAAGCGCATCTGCTCCAGCGCCTTCCGGTAGGCACGGTATTTGCCGAGGGCGCGGAGGAAACGGCCGGGATGGAGCAGGGCGCGTTTCGAGGGGCGGAAGCCCGTCCGCCGGGAGCGCACATCGATCATTTCGACGGTGGCGTCGGGGAACGCCTTTTGCGCGGCCCGGTAGGTACTGTACGCCTGCAAGAACGTACCAGGGTTCTCCGCCCAGAAAAATGTCAGGATGCCGATCTTCATGGAAGTCCTGACCGCTACGAAGCCGGAACAAACGGAGCCTGGCAACTGCAAACCAGGTTGCGGTCGCCATGCGGGTTGTCGATGCGCGCGACCGTGGGCCAGACCTTGCCCTCGCGCAGCCAGGGTAGCGGAAAGGCCGCTGTCTCGCGGCTGTAGGGATGCGTCCACGTGTCGGCGGTTACCGCGCGGAGCGTGTGCGGGGCGTTCTTGAGCGGGTTATCGGCGCGGTCCATCTCGCCGTTGACGATGGCCTGGATCTCGCGCCGGATGGAGAGCAGCGCGTCGCAGAAACGGTCCAACTCCGCCTTGCCCTCGCTTTCGGTCGGTTCGATCATCATGGTGCCCGGCACCGGCCAGCTCACGGTGGGCGCGTGAAAGCCATAATCCATGAGCCGCTTGGCGACATCCTCCTCCGTGATGCCCGCCGCCTGTTTGAAGGGGCGCAGGTCAAAGATCAGTTCGTGCGCCACGCGGCCGCGTGGGCCGGTGAAGAGAACGTGGTAGTCGGCTTCGAGGCGGGCCTTCACATAGTTCGCGTTCAGGATGGCGATGCGGGAGGCGTCGGTGGCTCCCTTGGCGCCGAGCAGTCGAATGTAGGCATAGGAAATGAGGAGAATACTAGGGCTGCCGAACGGCGCCGCGGAGACGGCTTGCCGTGCCTTGTCCGCGGTTTCCGGATGGGTGGCGCGGTGGCGCGGCAGAAACGGCGCCAGGTGCGCGGCCACGCCAATGGGCCCCATGCCGGGACCGCCGCCGCCGTGGGGAATGCTGAAGGTCTTGTGCAGGTTCAGGTGGCAGACATCCGCCCCGATCTGGCCGGGGCTGGTGAGGCCCACCTGTGCGTTGAGGTTGGCCCCATCCATATAGACCTGTCCGCCCTGGTCATGCACGACCTGGCAGATTTCCCGGATGCCCTCCTCGAAGACGCCGTGCGTGGATGGGTAGGTGACCATCAGCGCCGCGAGTCGCGGTCCGTATCGTTCCGCCTTGGCGCGCAGATCGGCGAGGTCGACGTTCCCCTGTGCGTCGCAGGCCACCACAACCACCTCCATGCCGGTCATCACGGCTGTGGCGGGATTCGTGCCGTGCGCCGAAGCCGGGATGAGCACTACGTTGCGTTGCGCTTCGCCCCGCGCGTGGTGATAAGCGCGAATGACGAGCAACCCGGCATACTCGCCTTGCGCCCCGGAATTGGGCTGGAGGGAGACGGCGGCAAAACCTGTGATTTCGGCCAGCCACGCTTCGAGTTCTTCGAAGACGACGGCATAGCCCGCGGCATGTTCGCGCGGCGCGAAGGGGTGCAGCGAGGAGAAGCCCGGCCAGGTGACCGGCATCATCGCGGCGGCCGGGTTGAGTTTCATGGTGCAGGAGCCGAGCGGGATCATCGAGGTGTCGAGGCCGATGTCGCGGCGTTGCAGGCGGGCGAGATAGCGCATCAGCTCCGTTTCGGAGCGATAGGCGTGGAAGACGGGATGCTGGAGATAGGGCGTGGTCCGGCGCAGGGGTTCCGGGAAGCGCTCCCGAGCTGCTTCTGGATCGAGTGGGGCGGGGGGCGCATGGTTCCGGGCCGCGGCGAAGATGGCGGCGATTTCGTCGAGGTCGGCGGTCTCGACACCTTCGCCGATGGAAATGCCAATCGTCCCGTCGGGGGCGTCGTGGAGGGTCAGGCCGGCTTCTTCCGCCAGGGCGAGGATTTGATCGCGTTCCCCGTCGCATTCGATACGCAGGGTGTCGAAATAAGCGGTGTTGGTCTGTCGATAGCCCAGAGCGGTGAGCGCCTGCTCCAGCGCCGCGGCCTGGCGGTGGATCAGGGCGGCGATGGCGGCAAGGCCGTCGGGCCCGTGGTAGACCGCATAAAACGCGGCCATATTGGCGAGCAGG
>SLOV01000276.1 GCA_007132345.1 Kiritimatiellia bacterium | reverse complement strand
GCGTTGAATTCGCGCCGAAGCCGCGCGGTGACGGGAATCAGTTTGGCGGCTCCTCCGGTACCACTGGTGGGTTCGAGCCGCAGCACGGACTCGCAGGTGAGGACGTGAGTGTCTCCGCTCTGTACCGCGTGCAGATAAGAGGTCAGCGCGTCGTCATCGCGAACGGGCACTTGTTGCTGAAAAGCTTCGAGGTTTCTGATGCTGGCGAAGGCGTGGTCTTTGCCAAAGCGTGTGGTGCGGTTGTCATCGAGGAGCTGGCGCAGATATTGGGTTTGAGCCTCTTCGAGGTTCCGGGCCGCGGCGATGAAACGACGATGGCCGCGGCGGCAGGCCTGCTTCCAGATCCGGTTCAGTGTGCAAGGGGTCATACACTAACCGGGCAGGCCCGCTCCAACTCGCGCAGAATGTAAGGACGCAGATTCGAGCGACTGAACTCGGCGAGGCAGACCAGTTCGTTCCCCTGGGCATAGTGGGGATTGCGTTCGAGGAAATAGCGGGTGTGCGGGTCGCGCTGAATCCGTTGTGGCTCGATATGGGCGAGATGCGGTTGCAGGCATTGCGAGGATTCCCGCGCAACGACAATGCCGCGATCGGGGTCGTACGCCTCGCCGAACCGAGCCTGCGCCAACTCGTGCATGAACCTCTGCAGACCCGGCGGGGTCGGGATACGATGGTGCGGGTGGAAGCTTTTGAAGAAGACGGGCAGATAGCGATAGGTGCGGTGGCCTTTCGTGATCAGGAACCAGTAGAGGGGGCTCGACGGGTTCTGGTCGACCAACGAGAGCATGAGCCCGCCGAATGCGAGCGGCAATTTCAGGCTGCCCCAGTGCGACGGCGCGATGATGGTGTCACCGGAAAAAACGATCCGGCAGGGTTGGTCCTCCTGCATCGCATCGTAACACTGTTGCGTCGAGAAGCCGCGCAGCGCGCCGTTTTCTTCGGCTTCGAGCAGAATGACCCATGTCTTTCCGGCAAGGTCGCGGTCGAAGGCGAGGCGATCGACATGACAGTAGGACTGCTGCATCAGGGTGTACATCTGCTCGACGCACGCTGGGTCCAACTCCGGGACGGGCACGATCCTGTAGCGCAGGGCCATATCACAACCCTCCCACTTCGAGGTAAGGCGGGCGATCGTCCAGCGCCGCGACGGCGTCGGTGCCATCGGCCCAATGGACGAGGTATAAGCGGCTGCCATAGCAGCGATGCGGAAACGAAGCAGCGACAGGAAGGAGTGGGTCCCGTTCGTGCAGCCCTAGCAGGACCGCGTGGGGGCGTGGCTCGTGTTGGCGGGCTTTCCGCAAAGCGGCGTGGAGCAGAGCGCGCGCGATTTTGGGGTCATCCCCTGCTACACAGAAGAGCGCAAGGCAGAGCATGTGTGCGGCCTGTCCGGACGGAGGAAGAACGGGTCGGTTTGTGGCGCGGGCGAAACCGTTCCAGAAGGGTCGGAGCCGCGACAGGCGCGGACTGTAACCGGTGACGATGCGTTGTCGAAAGGATGTCTGCTCCCACAGCGCGATGCAGCCAACGAGCGAATCGCCATCAAATGCGAGAAGGATATCGGCAGGACGTATGCCTTTGAGCAGCCCGTCTTCCAGGTCGGCGGGCCGGTAGCAAGGGAAAAACTGGCGGGTGGCGCCGACCCCTTCGAGAAACCGGAAGAGGAGCGGCAGGTCTTGCGGGGCGGCGGCGCGGATCTGAACCGTTGGGTCTGGCTGGCGCGCGGGGATCGGACCGATTCCGTAGAGGAACGTGCAGTATGCGCCAAAGTCCCGATAGGTCGGCAGGCCGGCGCGGTTCGAGGTCAGCAGGCGAAGCGCAGTTTCGTTCCCGTCGACGATGGTGGAGAGGTAGAAAGGAACCGAACCGAGATCGTGCAGGCGTTTCAGTTTCCGATACCCGTTGATCAGGACGGCGGTGCCGCGATGCGCGGAATGGATGCGCAAGCCGCTCAAGTAGCCGACGCGCGCCGGGCTGCCATTGACATAGACGCGCCTTTCCGCGCGGGAGCCCAGCCCTACGACTTCGTGGCTGCTTTTGCACCGCGCGACGATGGTGTCGACGGGAGCGCCGTCGATGCCCTGCGCGGCGAAGTAGTCGGGCTCGCGAGTGAAGGCCACGCGAATATCGCCGTCCATATCGGCCTCCCGCAGGAGCGCGCGGATGCCGGGCTCGTCCGAAGGAGAGGCGGTGACGATCTCTGCGCTGGGGGTCATGTCGCGGAGAGGGGCTGCGCCGACTCGCGGGGCGTGGGTGTCGGGCGCCGTACGGCCAGGAGTGGCCCCTCGAACCCAATATCGCCGAGCGGATAGTTCTCGCGCTGGCGCGCCTCTTTGCGGAGCAGCAGGTTGATGAACCAGTAGATGTGCAGCATGTAGAAACTGCCGGCGTTGGTGCGGTCGAACATGCGGCGCGCAATGGAGGGGATGGCATAGAAGCGCTTACGGGCCTTGAGGCACTCGCGCTGGATGATTTCGTGGGAGATGTTAGCGTGAAAGGGCGCCTCGCCGTATCGGTAGCGATCGTCGAGCCACCACTTTTTGAAGCGCAGGCGGCCTTCCTCCTCAAGCTGACGGTAGAGGGGCGTGCCGGGAAACGGGGTCAGGTGGTTGAAGGCGGCCATGTAAATGCGGTGGCGGATGCAAAAGTCCACGGTTTCGCGGAAGCTTTCGAGCGTGTCGCCTTCGTATCCGAAGATGAAGGTGGCGTAGAGCCGGAGGCCATATTGTTTCAGCCGGGCGAGGGCTGGCTCGAAACCGCCACGCGCGAGGTTGAATCGTTTGTTCATATCGATGAGGTTGTCCGGGTTGAGGGACTCGAACCCGATGAGCACACCCTGACAGCCGCTGTCGCGCATGAGACGCAGGAGTTCTTCGTCGTAGGTGGCGGTGATGCTGGCCTGGCTGACCCAGCGAATGCGAAGGGGCAGGAGCGCGCGGTAGAGTTCCTTGGCCCAGCCGGGATCGGACACGGTGTTGTCGTCGACGAAGAAGAAGAGTGACTTTGAAGGTTTCAGCGCTTCGATCTCGCG
>SLOV01000291.1 GCA_007132345.1 Kiritimatiellia bacterium | reverse complement strand
GTGGTAAAGCAGGCCCAGTCCGCCGGAGAGCACCAGCCAAGGCAGAGACCAACGCAGGAGCACCGTCCAGGGATGCACCCACGGCATGGCCACCACGCCCAATGCGGCGCCAAGAAGGCCGATCGACCCGAAAATACGCAGCGGCGTGTAATAGAGCGCCGTCACCAGAATCGTCTGCAGGAAGACCAGTCCGTCCTTCACCACGTTCAACTTGCTCTCGCCCGTGCGCTCCTCGTAGGGCATGTCGACTTCTTCAATACGGATACCGGGATCCAGCACACAGCGCGCACTCATGGCCGGCGTATAATGAAGCCCCCCCGGCAGCGGCAGGATGCGGGGCAAAAGATCACGCTTCAAGAGGCGCATGCCGGACGCTGTATCGCGAATGGTCTCACCGGCGATTCCCGACAGGAGCCACGCATACAACTGGTTTCCAGTGCGGCGAATGCGGGGCATCTTGCTGCCGGCATGCAGGCGGCAGCCAAGTACGACATCGGCGTCCCGTTCCTGCAGCGTCTTCCAGAGCGTCAGCAGAAACGCCGGGTCGCAAGTTCCATCCGAATCCATGAACGCCAGGTAGTTTCCAGTGGCCGCGGCATAGCCGGTTTCAATCGCTTTGCCATACCCCCGGTTCGCCTCGTAGGAAACCACGCGCACGCCCGGCACCGACAATGCCCGTTCCAGCGTTTTATCGCGACTGCCGTCACTGACCAGAATCACCTCCACCTTGTCGATGCCGTGCGACTCCAGGCCCGACTCAAAAGCCGCCACGGAACGGCGCAGGGTCGCCTCCACGGCCTCTTCCTCGTTGTAAGCCGGGATCACCAGCGAGAGAACAATTTCTTCTTTCATGCCAGTGCCCTCCATTCGACCGGGCGGAGCAAAGCAGAACTTTCGGCGTGACTCAAGCAACTCCGCAATGGACGGAACATCTTGACGCGGCGGAAACGATTGCCCTTTTCTACCCGTGAACATGAATTCATCGATTTCCAGTGAAGGCCCCGCCCCACGCCATCGGTTGCACCCAGGCTATGGACACCCCATAACACGAATCTGGCAGGAAGAGGCCCGGCTGCACGTCGATCAACTCGTCTATCCCCTCTTCATTACCGACGCCGTCAATGCCCAGGAGGAAATCGGTGCCATGCCCGGGCAGTACCGCTGGGGTGTAGACCGCCTGGAAGCTGCCTTGCGCCCGCTGGTCCGCAAAGGGTTGCGGGCGGTGCTGCTCTTCGGCGTTCCTTCCAACGGCAAGGATGGCCGGGCATCCTGCGCAGACGCAGCCAACAGCCCAGTGGTGCAGGCGGTTGGCGTTCTGAAGGCGGCATTCCCTGATCTTCTCATCATCTGCGACATCTGCCTCTGCGCCTACACGGATCATGGACATTGCTGCATCTTCCGTGAAGACGGCAGCATGGACAACGCTGCCAGTATCGAGCGACTCGCCGAGATTTCCGTGAGTTACGTGCGGGCAGGCGCACACATGGTCGCGCCCTCCGACATGATGGATGGCCGGGTGGGTGCCATCAAGCGGGCCCTGTGCGAAGCGCGCCTGGATCATGCCCCTGTCATGAGCTATTCGGCCAAGTTCGCCTCCTGCTTCTATGGGCCGTTCCGGGACGCGGCTCATTCCGCCCCGGCCTTCGGTGACCGGCGCGCCTACCAGTTGCCGGCCGGAGCCCGGCGCCTGGCGCTGCGGGCCATTGAGCGCGACGTGGAAGAAGGCGCCGACTTCGTGATGGTCAAGCCCGCTGGTCCGTATCTCGACCTCATCCGCGATGCCCGCGACCGTGTCCATGTGCCGGTCGCCGCGTATCACGTTTCGGGCGAGTACGCCATGCTCCTGCATGCCGCTCAAGCGGGGGCCTTCGACCTGAAGACCGCGGTCCTGGAGGCCCTCACCGGCATCCGGCGTGCAGGCGCGGATATCATCATCACCTACTTCGCCCCTCAATTGCTGGACTGGCTCCAGGCGGAGGAGGGGAGCGGGAAGCCGGCAGTGGATCGCACGGAAAGCTGATCATGGACACCATCGCGAAACAATATCGGAAAGCCCAGTTACTGGTGTTCGGTGTTCAGTGTTCAGGGGGGCTTCTGGGTGCGGCGAAACGGAAGCCGCACAACCAGATGTTTCGCTATGGAGAGAGAATCTGTCCCGGGTGCCGGACGCGGAAGCGCGTCCGCTCCAACCATGTAATCGGCTGTATTCACGACCGGAGCGGCTCGGCTTCCCGAGCCGGAAACATAGCTAATCACCTGCCCCCTGAACACCGAACTGAACACCGAACACTCCCCTCCCCCCCATGTCTACAAGCCTGACCCAACGCGCCAATGCCGCCATGCCCGGCGGTGTGAACAGCCCCGTCCGCGCCTTCCGCTCGGTTGGCGGCGACCCCATCTTCGCCCGCCGCGGCCAGGGGCCGTATCTCGAAACCGAAGAGGGGCGGCGTCTCATCGATTTCTGCTGCTCTTTCGGTCCGCTCATTCTCGGACACGCCCATCCAGATGTTGTGCGCGCCGTCCAGGAAACAATCGCCAATGGGAGCAGCTTTGCTGTTACCACCCGCGCAGAGATCGAGATGGCGGAGTTGATCAAGGAGGCCATCCCCAGCATCGAACGCTTGCGGCTGGTGAGTTCAGGCACGGAGGCATGCATGACCGCCATCCGACTGGCGCGCGGGGCAACGGGTCGGCCCAAGATCATCAAGCTGAGCGGCTGCTACCATGGCCACGCCGACTGCCTGCTCGTGCAGGCGGGCAGCGGGGTCGCGGGCATTGCCAGCGCCTCCTCCGCCGGTGTTCCCGAGCCCTGCGCCTGCCAGATGCTGGTGGCCCCGTACAATGACTTGCCTGCGGCCCAGGCCCTCTTTCGGCAACATGGCGCCGACATTGCGGCTGTCATTCTGGAACCGGTCGCGGCTAATATGGGCCTGGTGCCGCCGGAGGCGGGTTACCTGGAAGGACTCGCCGCCGCCGCCCGCGAGGTGGGCGCGCTGGTGATCTTCGATGAGGTGATCACCGGCTTCCGCTTCTG
>SLOV01000243.1 GCA_007132345.1 Kiritimatiellia bacterium | reverse complement strand
TGGCACTGGCATCGAAGACGACGGACGTCGTGAAGACCGGCGGCGGGTCGATCGTGAGGTCAACGGTGCCAGGCACAAAGGTGGTGCCCGCCGGGACCGGGTCGGTGATCTGCACATTCGTGAAGGGCAGGACCGCCGTGTTGGTCACGGTAATGGTGTAGGTGATGGTCTCGCCCGGGAAGACCAGGCCGGTGGCGCTGGATGCCTTGGAGAGCTGCAGCGAGTTACGCAGGCCGGCGTCGACCGTGTTCTTCGCTTCCCCGGCAAGCAAGGTGAAGATGGGAGTGCGCCCGGTCAGTGGATCGGCGTCGGAATTGAGGGCGCCGTCGATGCCCAAGCCGTCGGCGTCCTGAATGGTGAACCCGTAGACGGCAGGGGGAATGAACTCGACCTGGTAGTCTCCGGCGGGCACGCCGATGAACTCGTAGAAGCCGGGGTTCCCGTTGGTGTCGGTGGCGGTGACGGTCGTGAGAGGAACTCCGTTAATGTCGCGCGCGATGTTGCCGAGGCTGTCGAGCAGGTTCACGGTGACGCCGTTCAACCCGGGTTCGCCGGGGGATTGGAGGCCATCGTCGTTGAAGTCGAGCCAGACGAAATTGCCGATGCGCCCAGCGATGGGGTCGACGACATCGACGGGAATCGTGAGTTCAAGTCCATTGACCGAAGCATTGTTCTGAAGCGTGACGGTACCGGGCGGCAGATTCGTGAAGTTCTCCACCGTAACGCTGTACTGGATCAGCCAGGTTCCACCGACGGGAAGGCTGGACTCTGGCAGTAGCATACCGCCGTCAGCGAGAGGGAAGGGATCATCGGGCGGCACATTGTCCGGAATCTGGTTGGTTACTCCGGAGGCATTGATGAAGAGGGTGGAATCGGGAATGTAGGTGACGGCGGGTGGCAGGGTGTCGGCAAGCGTGAGGTCCGGCACGGGCAGGCGGCCGGTATTCTGGATTTGCACTTCGTATTGCAGAACGTCGCCGGGACTGATGAATCCGTCGCCATCGTTGTCGATGAGCAGGGCGGAACGCTTTGAGGCCAGGAAGAGGGGCAAGGGGGGAATACCCGTGCCCATGTCCAGCCCGGGCTGGCCGGGCGCCGAGAGGAGGGGATCCTGTCCCCAGGCGGCCGCCAGGGTGACGTCGGGGTCGAGGGTGTAGACCAGCATCCCGGTCTGGTCTCCGGACGGATTATAGATCAGGGCCCGCTCGAGCTCGCGTAATGTAATTTCCACGTCATACCGGTTTCCGTTCGGGTCGATGAGCGGACCGGTTGTCGGATCGGCGTCGTAGCCTATATATATGGTGACGGGCGTATCCCCGTTGCCGACCGGCGTGACCCAGACGGGGCTGCCGTTCTCGTCGGGGTTCACGCTGGAGGTTGGGTCTCTGCCGATGCCCAGGCCCACCAGGACCTGAGACGATAGAGCGGTGTCCGGCACCAGGGTGAAGCCCCAGTCCCAGGTTCGATTGTCGCCAAACGAAGGTGGATCGGATAAAACCGGCCCGGTCGAATCGGTGGTAGAGAGGGCATAGAACGGCTCTCCGCCTTGACTGGTGAACCTCGCGCCAAAGCCATCGGGAACGACCTGCTTGAGATACCCCCCTGCCGTACCGCCCGGGACCGTCAATGTGGAGGTCACAAGATTCGATGACGTATCGCGTGTCTGGTAGTCAACCACGATGTCGGCCAAATCGGGATTGTAGAGCCAGACGGTGGTTGAGACCCCGGTGTAGGTGGTGCCTGCCACCACGACCGTTTCCGGTGTCGAAACTGGCGTGACATAGGAACCCGACCAGGCGCTCGCCGGCAGGAGCGTATAGAAGCGGCTCTCATAACCCTCGTTGATGTCGCCGGTGATCAGCATCACCTGAACCGGCTCGTCCGACTGAATGCGGCCGCCGACATTGATGCCATTGTCGATGAGGTATGCTTCGCCCTCGTCGAGCACGACAGTTGTCTCAAAGGTGCCGTCCGCGTTCGCATCGATATCGACTGTTGCACCCTGCGGCCCCGCCATGATGACCGCACCCGTGTATTCGAACATCTGGAAATCCACGTTATCGGGAATATCAACGCCGACGGGGGCCAGGTAGTTCGTTCCCCAGTTCACCGTGTCGAACACTTCCAGCGCGCCCGCGAGCAGCGTTTGCGAACCGGTGGCCCAGCCTGCATAGGTGACGGCGATCGGCTTGGAGGCGCCAATCTTGTCCCGACCACCGAAGAAGACATCTCCAGCGGGGATCGGAATCGGGACGCTGGCCTCCAGCGTGATCACGCTACCGGCTGGTATAATGTCGTCGGGAAAGCCCGGCGGGAAGCCGTTAGAAGGATCTCCAACACCCCAGATCTGCGTACCGCCGGGGTTTGTCACCGCGTCGTAGATGTTCTGCGGATTGGAAATCAGGAACTCGTACCCGGATTCATACGGGTCGTAGTAGATGACGGTGTCGTCTGCCAGAACGGCCAATGAAATTCGATTGATGACGGGGCTGACAGGCGCGAGAGGTGCTGCGACACGTCCGTTGTTGATGCTCTCCAGAATCGTGAGCAACTGGTCTTCGGGCACTGGCATATAGAATATCTGAACAGCGTCGGGGTTCTGGGCGCGCGCCATGCAGAGGGGCATCAACATGCCAAACACCATGAGAAGGAGGGCTACCGCCTGCCGGAAGAACGGGCCACCGGCCACGGCCTGCGGCCCGCATCTCGATGCCCTTCCGCAGGACGCCGTTGCGGTTGCCGCGAGATCGGTTTGGGTCATTTGCTTCTCAAACATTTCTCTTCTCCCTTACGTTACCAACCTGCGAATTCTTATCGAAAGCGCGAACCAGCGGCGGGACCATGCGCCCGTCTTGTCAAGAATTAAAACAACCGTAAGGCTCGCCACGCACTGTAGCGAAGCCGCCACGACGTCCTACTCGCCTCCTCTTGCACACCTTCGAATTCCTCGCATTTTTGGGGTTTTTCGCCCCATTTCGCCACCAGCATCACGATGGCCGTTCCTCGGTTGCTGCCCGCCTAGCCAGTCCCCCGA
>SLOV01000175.1 GCA_007132345.1 Kiritimatiellia bacterium | reverse complement strand
CCATGGAGGGCGGAGTTACACGGACGTGAGTCCCCCCGTTGGTGGGACAACGTCCCTCCTCACGGGGGACGCCGTCAAGGCCGGGGGCCAAGCGCATGAGCCAGCACACGCGCTGACGGGCTCGTATAACTCGCCCCTCCAGTCCAGCGCAGATTCGCACCATGGAGGGCGGAGTTGCATGGCGCCGTCAAGGCTTCTTGCGTCATCCCGCGGCCATCGCTTCGCCGGCGATGCGGCCCGTGGTCCAGGCGGCCTGCAAGTTGAAGCCGCCCGTGACGCCGTCGATATCGAGAAGCTCGCCCGCCAGAAAGAGGCCTGGACAGACACGACTTTCCATGGTGCGGAAGTCGACTTCGGAGAGGCGCACGCCGCCGCAGGTCACGAATTCTTCTTTGTTGAGGCTGCGCCCGGTTACCTCGAACCGGCCCCGCTTCAACTCGGCGACAAGGCGTTCGGCCTGTTCGCTGCGCAGGCCGCTCCAACGCGCCTTGGCGTAGATTCCGGCATGCAGGAGCAGCTTCCTCCAGAGGCGGGCTGGCAGACGGAACAAAGGGTGCCGGGCGGGCTGCGCCGCGCCATGGTCTTGTCGCTGTTGTGCGAGACGGTCGCGCACCTCCTCCTCGGAGGTGTCGGGCACCCAGTCGATTTCCAGAGAAAACGCATAGGCGAGATCGTGCAGACGCCGGGCGCCCCAGGCGGAGAGGCGGAGAATAGCGGGGCCGCTCAGACCCCAGTGCGTGATCAGCAGTGCGCCTTGCTGTTGCAAGCCCGCGGCACGGACCCGCGCGTGCTCGACACTGACGCCCGCGAGACCGTCGATGCGCGGATCACTGATGTGAAAGGTGAAGAGGGAAGGAACCGGTGGTTCGATCGTGTGCCCCAGGTTCGCCGCAATCTTGTAGCCGGATGAGGCAGCGTTGCCGCCGGTGGCCAGCAGGAGTCGACGAGCGCGGCAATGGGTGCCGTTCGAAAGGGTCAGGGCAAAACCTTCCTCGGTGCGGGTGGCGCTGCGCAGGCCGGTTTGTGCGTGAATGTGGACACCCTGTTGGCACGCCTGGTCCAGCAGGCAGCCGGTGATGGAGGCCGCACGGTCGTCGGTGGGGAAGACCCGGCCGTCTGCTTCGGTCTTGAGTGGAACGCCGCGGGCTTCGAACCAGTCGATGGTGTCGCCGGGTTGCCAGCGGTGCAGCGGGCCGCGCAGTTCGCGGGCGCCGCGCGGGTAGTGTTCCGCGAGGCGGTCGGGGTCGAACTCGGCGTGGGTGACGTTACAGCGGCCACCGCCGGAAATGGTGACCTTGGCGAGCAGTTCCGGGCTCTTTTCCAGGAGAAGAATCGAGGCATCCGGGCTCCGCTCCACGGCGGTAACCGCGGCGAAGAATCCCGCGGCGCCCCCGCCTGCAATGGCAATATCGCATTCGGGTGGAGCGGACGCGCTTCCGCGTCCGGAACCGCCGGGTGGAGTCTGGGCGCGAGACAAGATGCTCCCCTTCAAGTCGGGTTGATGCCTTGGCCATGCGCCTCAGCGCTCGCGCATCCAGAGGCTGGCGGTGGCGAAGACGAGGCTGATGCCGGCCAGCACAACGGTGGAAGCGATGGCGAGCCGGAAATTCTCCTGGGTGAGATCTTCGGGTCGGCGGAAGTGGTAGAGCAGATAAGAAGTGGCACCGCCAACAAGGAGGATGACGAGCGTGAGCCAGAGAAACCCGCGGTTCACCCGTGGTGCCTGCATGCGTCGTTTGTGATGCTTCAAGAGCCTGATCCCCTCCATGGTGTTCCGTCGGCAAGGACCATAGAGCAGGCGGCTCGCGGCAACCAACCCGTTTTTTCGTTGAGCGCGATGCGAACCCAGCCCTGCGCTTCTTCCCGGACGCGCACGAGGGTGCCTTGCGGTACGTCGAAGTGGGCCTGGGCGCCTTCGAGCGGCGCGAACTTCGCCTGATAGCCAGCCCCCACGACGACGGCTTCCCGCAGGCTGCCGGCACTGCGCCAGTATTGCACGCCGGGCGCCGCGAGGAGCAATAGCGCCCCGCAACAGGCGGCTGCCTTGCGAAGCCCCTGTCGCCGCCTGCGGTCATGGAACGAGGTGGCGAGGAGAAGTGTGCCGCCCCACCAACCGATGGTCGCGAGCGTCGCCCACTCGCCGGGGCTGAGCCGGGACCAGATGCGTTCGAAGAGTGAAAGCTGATGGGGGATAGCCCCGGCCTGCCGCTGTACATGCCCCAGGTTGGTCAGGATGTCGGCGTCGCGCGGGGCATCGCGCCAGGCGCGGCGGAATTGCGCTACGGCGTGGCCGGGTTTGCCGAGTCGGTAGAGGGTATTGCCCAGATTGAAGCGGAGCGCGCGGTGGTCATAACCCGCTTGCAGCATCTGTTCGTACAGTTCGAGGGCCTGAGCGTAATCGCCGTCGTCGTAGGCTTGGGCGGCGCGGGCGAAAGTCCGGTCGGGGTCGATCAGAATGCCGGTGGGTTGTACGGTGGCATTCGCCATGGCGAGTGTGGCGCACCATAGAAGCATAGAGATCCATGCCGTCCGGGTTCTCATGACGATACCTTTCCGCAGGAGCGGAAGACCGCCTGCAATTGTTCGAGGGTTTCGGCCAGGCTCTGTGAATCTCCGGGGACGGCACCGGAGGCGAAGCGCGCCAATTCGCACTGGCGGAAGAGGCGGGCGACGGACTCGATCTGCCCCTCTTCGATCTGCGCCGCGCGCAGGCGTTGGACCACGCCGTCGGGATCCACTTCGCCGGGTTGCAGGTTGAACAGGTCCCCAAAGAAGGAGTGCAGCGCTTCCCATACCGCTTCGTGGAACAGGGCCGGTTGCCCTGCGCGCAGGGCCGTCTCGGCGCGGCCGACCGCGGCGCGTGCTGCGCGAGGGGCGCGCAGGCGGCGCGCCTTGGCGATGTCGCGCGACAACTCCTCGCGGCGTCGGGCCATCATCAGGCTGCCCGCCAGCGCGAGTGCGGGCAGGACCTGCACGCCCACATAGAAGGGGCGCATATACCAGGGGCGCCGCCCGAGCCGTGGCCAGGCGTCTGGCGCAGATT
>SLOV01000379.1 GCA_007132345.1 Kiritimatiellia bacterium | reverse complement strand
TGCCACCCGGCCGCGGAGGCGGCGCTGGAAACGTAGAGCGCATTGACGGTCTGCGCGACCCGCTGCACGGCAATCTGTGCGCCGAGATATCCGACCGCTAACCCCAGCAAGCCGCCCACAATGCCGAGCGTCAGCGCTTCCAGTAGCCAGGCGGTGCGGATGGACCGCGCGGAAACGCCCATGGACCGGAGCACGGCGATCTCCGGCCGACGCCGAACCACTGCGGCCTCCAGCGCCTGGAGAATCAGATAGGTCCCCACCAGAAGGGCCAGTCCTGACAGAATGGTGAGGTTGGCGCGAAACGCCGCTGTCATTTGCTCCGCCGCATCCTGGCGGTCGCCTGGCGATTCCAGCACCCATGCGAACGTGTCGGGCGCATCGAGCCGCCGCAAGGCCTCTTCACGAACGGCTTTTGCCCGCGCGCCGTCCGGCACAAAGAGTTCGATGCGGTCCAGCATACCCGTGCTGCCGGCCAGCCGTTGCAACGCGGGCAGGTCCATCACGAGCAGGCGGTCCGGCAAACCGCGGCCCAACTCCGTTGATGGCAGGATTGCGGCCACTTCCAGTTCGTGGAGCGCATCGGCCACATAGACCTGAAAGCGGCTGCCCGGCGACCAGCCTTGCGCCTGGGCCAGGGTGTCCGTGGGGTAGACCGCATTTGCGGCGGTAATGCCGGGGCTGCGGCCTTGCTCAACGGCCGTGTAAGCGGGCTGATCCGCGGACCTGCGCAAATAGAAAAGATTCCCCGCCGCGATCAGGTCGATGCCAATCAGTTGGTACTGCGGCGCATCGAAGCCATCGCCCCCGGCCCCGCCCTCGGGCACCGTGGCGGTCGATTCGACAACCGGCAACAGCATAACGGGCAGATCGCCCAAGATCTCCCGAAGGCGCGGTAGTACGGTTTCGGGAAGCCGCCCGGCCGGAGAGGCGATCACGCCATCGCTTTCCCCCGTGATCGCCTGGGTGAACTGTGTAAAGCCGGAGAGCGCGGCCCGGTTCGCGAGTCGGACCGAAAAGAAGACCCCGACACCCAGCGCCAGCGGCAGCAGCAGGACCAAACTGCCCCATACCGACCTTGACCAGTGACGCAAGGTGAACAGACGCCAGAGAATCCAGAGCGGATGCGTGTCCCATCGATTCATGGCGGATTGGACTCGTCCAGCCGCCCGTCCATCATACGCAGCGTGCGGTGACAAATGCGCGTGGCCTCCTGGCTATGGGTCACGAGGACAAGGGCCATTCGAAACTCGTCCGCCAGGGATTGCAGCAAGTCGAGAATCTGTTCGCCAGTGCGCGAATCGAGGTTCCCGGTCGGCTCATCGGCGAGGACGAGGTCCGGGTGATGAACCAGGGCGCGGGCAATGGCCACGCGCTGCATTTCGCCACCACTTAGTTCGTCGGGCATGGCATGCATGCGGTGGTCGAGGCGTACTGCCTGAAGCAATCGATAGACGCGCGCCTGTCGATCCATTTTCTCCACGCCCAACAATTGCAGGGGCAACTCGATGTTTTCAAAGGCCGATAATGTGGGAAGCAAGTGGAAGAATTGGAAGATGGTGCTGACCTGCCGCCGCCGCATGTGGGCCAGGGCCTCGCCTTCCAGTTGTGTGATCACTTCGCCTGCGACCCGCACCTGTCCGGAATCAGGGCGATCGAGACCCGCGAGGCAATTCAGCAGGGTACTCTTGCCCGAGCCGGACGGCCCCATGACCGCGACGCGTTCACCCCGGCCCACCTGGAACTCGACGGCATCGAGCACTTTGCGCGATCCGTAGGACTTGGACAGCGCTTCCACGCTGAGGACTGGGGATTCCGGCGAAGTGGTCATGCTGAAGGTTCGCGCGGGTGTAATAGACCTTTCATGGCGCGCCTTTTCTCAACAACCTATCCCACCGGACCTTCTGGGACCAGCGGGGTATTCTGGGTGGGCATTCGTCTTTGTCCTGGGCAGAGTTTGAAGAGATTCGAGTGTACGAGTATGCGTATGAGGACGTCATCATTCGACCCCGCACTCGTACACATACTCCTACGCGCCGATCTCTCTATGAGTCAGAAAAGCAATGGGTTCTGATGCCCCGGAAATCCGGGAAAGACCGTCCCACCGCAGCATCTTCCTCCGCGCTACCCAGGCAAATCCTTCTCTAACCCACTCGATCACCTAATCCCCCAACCCGCGCAGGCACCTCCCGATTATTTTCCTACGTAGGAAAATAATCGGGAGAGTTCGGGGCGGGCGGGGTGAAAAAAAAGGCCCCCCGGCGACGAGCCGGAGGGCCTGTGAGATCAGTCGCTTAGTTGAAGAGGTAGCGGATGCCCCACTTGATGCGCAGCTCGCGATCGGAAATGTCGCCGTTCGACTCGTCGAAGATGTCGTCGCTGGCGAAACGGAAATCCAGTTGCGAGAAGATCGCAATCTCCGGTCGGAAGAAGTACTTGCCGCCCAGCGAGGCTTCCCAGATGGCCGCTTCGCTGCGGCTCTGGCCATCAATGTCGCTGCCGGAAAAATAGATGCCAGCACCGACATACGGGACCAGCTCATGACCGAGATCGAAGTTGTACTCGGTGAAGAAACCGAGGTCCCAGAAGGTGACAAAGTCGTCGTGCTGAACGCCGCCGAGCACACCGACTTCCCACGCATCGCGAACGAAATAGCCGAACCCGGCCTGTAGGTCGAGACGGGTGTCGGCGAAAGTATCGAGATCGATGCCGCCTCCCAGACGTACTTCTTTCGTGCCCTGGCTGAGCATCGCTTTTTCAGCGAACGCCGCACTCGCACAAAGGCCCACCAGCATAAACACCACTGCGAACTTTTTCATGTAGCTTCCTCCAGATGTTAGTACCTTGCGCGGCGTTTGCTGTCGTCAACCGCCGCACCTGACTCATATTTCAAGCGCGAGGTGTATATCACCTCGCGGCACCCTGCGTCCAGTGCCTTCATGCGCCCGGCCAGCAATTCTCAGTATGGCCTGGAACGGATTCTTCGGGCCCGCTGAAGCCATTACTACGAACGGGTTTTCGCCGGGTCTTCGCCCGTTCGTAATACCCGCCTCGACGGGAATGCCCAGAATCGATGAGGCGCGTAACGAATCGCAGATACGTCCCACAGAAGTCCTTTCCCGCGGTCACGGTTTAGCATGGGCATGGCTGCGCCCTCAGGCCGCCTGCTCTTCGCGGAGCCGCTGCAAGGGGGGACGGCGCACCGCACCGAAGCTGAGGCTCATGCCCAGCAGCCAGGTGAGGCCAATCGTCAAGACCAAGGTCGCCATGGCTACACTCGGCGAAAAGGCGAGGGGCACCTTCATGACATAGCGGCAAACCGCCCACGCGCCAAGATGCGCCAGGCCAAGCCCCAACAGGGCGGAAAGGCTTCCCAGCCCAATGTACTCCGCGGCATAGATGCGCTTCAACTGACGCTCCGACGCGCCCAGTGTGCGGAGCAGTAGACTCTCCTGGGTGCGCTGGCTGTTCCCGGTCAGGATCGCGCCGCAAACCACGAGGGCGCCGGTGAGAATCGTGAAGAGCGACATGAAGCGGAAGACAAAGCGTACACGGTCCAAGAGACCCTCGATCGATTCGAGAATAGCGTTCAGATCGATAATCGAGACATGCGGGAAGTTCCGCCCAACGGCACGTTGCAGGCGGGCGGAGTCCGCGGGCGATTCCGCACGGCTGACCATGGCAAAGAAATGCGGGGCTTCCTCCAGGACACCCGGCGGAAAGACCACAAAAAAGTTTGTGGTCATCTTCTGCCAATTCACGTTGCGAACGCTGGCCACAACGACCTCCAACGGCATGCCGTGAACGTCGAAGGTGAGACGATCGCCAAGCCCGATGTTGAGAGCGCGGGTCATCTCGATGTCGATGGAGATCGGCACGGGCTCACCCTCCCGCCAGCGCGGATGCCACTCCCCGCTATGGAGCGCTTCCGTCTCGGTGAGGTCGGCCCGGTAGGTGGTGCGGTATTCCCAATCGAGGGCCCAGTCTTCCATATCCGGATTGCGTTCCCGCCGCCATTCGGTCACCGGGCGTCCTTTCAGGCGTTCGAGGCGCATGGTCACAATGGGCGTTTCGCTGTGGACGGGGAAACCGTCTTCGAGAAGTAGCGAGCGAATTTGACGAACTTCGCCGGGCTGAATGTCGAATAGGATCAGGTTTGGCAAGTCGCCCTCGCCCGTGCGCTCCGTCTGGGCCATGACGGACGCATAAACCAGGTAGACCAGGCTCAGGAGCGAGACACCCAGGCCGATCGAGAGGATCATGGTCACGGTTCGGTTGTTCGGCCGGTAGAGGTTGCCCAGCCCTTGCCGAATCACGAAAGGCCATGCACTTGGACGGAGGCGGCGAAGCAGGGCCATCGCCAGGAGGGCGGCGCCGGCAAGGGCGGCGAAAGCGAGCGCTAAGCCCCCGAGAAACCCAAACGCCTGACGCGGGGTTTCGGTCTGAAGGAAGGCGAATCCACCGAACAGCAGGGCAATCAGCGCCGCGACCGCGGCACGGGCGGGGTCGAACCAGACACGGCTCTCGTGCAGATCGGACTCTCGCAAAGCGCCCGCCGGAGAGACGCGTCGCAGCGCAAGCAAGGGGAAGAGCGCAAAGAGGAAACAGAGCAGAAAGCCGGCCCCCATGGCCGTGCCCAATGCCATCGGCACAAGTTCGGCATCGAGCGCTACCGGCAAAAGGTCCCCGAGCAAGCGGGGCAGCCCCATCTGGACAACGCGCCCCAGGGCCGCACCAACCAGTGCGGCCAGAGCGGCCAGACCGGCGACCTGCAACAGAAAGACGGCGAACGTGCCGCGCCGCGAAGCACCGAGGCAGCGCAAAATGGCGGCCACCTGCAGGCGGCGTCGGACCTGCATCTGAATGCCGCTCGAAACGCCGATGCCGCCAAGGAGCAGCGCCGTCAAACTCAGTAGTTGCAGAAAACGGGTGACGCGCTCCATGGCTTCGCCGGTGGAATATTTGCGGCGCTCCACCGTTTCCAGATCGAACCCCATCGGCACGACCTCCTCGTCGAGCCGCCGCACGGCCGCCTCGATTTCCGCGGGGCGATCGATTTGAAAGTAGGTCCGATAGCGCACCAGGCTGCCCGGCTGCACGAGCGCCGTACCCTCGACGGTCGCGAGAGGAATATAGACACGCGGCCCGACGAACAGCGTTGCGGCGCCGATCTCTCCGGGAATCCCTTTCAGCGCTCCAAGGATCGTAAAGGTCTGTGCGCCGATCCGGATCGGGTCCCCGACGGCGGCATCGAATTGGAACAAGAGGCTTTCGTCCACCAGCGCGTAGAGCCCGTCCTGAAAATCGGCGGCGGCAGACGGGGGATCGGTGTCGATGGAGCCATAAAACGGAAAGTCAGGATCGACCCCACGCACGTTGGCGAGCCGGGTGTCTCCGCTCTCCGGAAAGGTGACCATCGAATAGAAGCGCCACTCGCGGGCCCGCCGGCCGGGGATTTGTTCGAAAACCGTCTCGGCTTCCACAGGTACGGGGCGGCGACTGGCCATGGCGATGTCCGCACCGAGCATGAGTTGGGCCTGCTCGTCGATGGCCGAGCGCACGTTATGGCGGAAGGACTCCACCGCGGCCAGGGCCGCGACACCGACCACGATAGAAGCGAAATAAAGCAGCAGCCGCGAGGCACTGCCGCGAAGATCCTGCCAGGCGAGGCGAAACACCCAGCCGTGGGTTCCGCGGTTCGTTGTGCTGGAGGGGAGCATGGCCACGCCTCAATCCTCAATCCGGCCGCCACGCAGGCGAATGGCGCGATGGGTCAGGGCGGCCACTTCCGGATCGTGCGTGGCCATCAACAGCGTGGTGCCCAGCCGTTCGTTCAAGCCAAAGATGAGGGGCACAATGCGCGCACTGGTCTCGGCGTCGAGGTTGCCTGTCGGTTCGTCGGCAAAAAGAATGGCGGGCTCATTAATAAAGGCCCGCGCCAGGGCGACGCGTTGTTGCTCCCCGCCGGAGAGCTGTGCGGGATAATGGTGAAGACGATCCGAGAGCCCGACCTGCCCCAGCAGTTCGACGGCTCGCTCGCTGGCCCCGGAATCACCCACGATATCGGCGGGCACCATGACGTTCTGTAGCGCCGTGAGGCTGGGTAGGAGGCGGAAATTCTGGAAGATAAAGCCGACCGACTCGATGCGGAGCCGGGCGCGCTGATCCTCGTTGAGATTCTCCAGACGTCGACCATTCAAGAGAATGGAGCCCTGCGAGGGGCGGTCCAGTCCTGCGCACAGGCCAAGCAGCGTCGTCTTGCCGCTGCCCGATGGGCCGGTGAGAGAAATGGTTTCGCCCGGCGTAACATCAAACGAGATCTCCCGCAATACGGGCACGGCCTGGGCGCCGAGGCTGAAGGTTTTGCCAACCCCGTCAAGGGACAGGATGGGGGCGGGGTCGAGGGGTGAAAGCTGTTGTTTATAGGGCATGGGTCTACAATCCGGAGCTGGGTGTGCGTTGATAAAGAGGGGAGAAACACGCGACGATCTACAGACAGCAAACGTGCGGGCAGCGTTCGCCTTACGGCCGCGAGGGACGGAACGAGGGCTGTGTTGGCAAAGCTTACGAGCCAGGCTGATGATCATTGCACAGGGTCAGGGGGCCAACAGTTGGTTGAGACGCTGCTCGATGAGAGCGAGACGATCCCGCAACTCGCGGTTTTCCTGCGAGAGGTCCTCATTCCGACGATAGAGCTCCTGAATTGCGGCGAGCGCCACGCCTTGTGCATCGACGCTTGTAATGGTGCGCGGATCGTCGCCAAAGCCGAAGGCGTCCTGGAAATCCTGTGCGGTGGGCCCCAGATGCCGTGTGCCTCGCGCATCGTCCCGATAGCGCCAGCTCGTGATGCGTAACCGGGCAAGACGGTCGAGCAGCTCGGCGGCATCGACGGGCAGGAAATCGTCCTTGAGGGCCTCGTCGGAGGCGCTGGCCCAGACGCGGCCGTCGCTGAATGCGCCGCCCGCCAGGTGCAGCATGTGTTGTGGGTTGTTGAGCCCGATGCCCACCCCGCCACTGGCGCGGATCAGAAACTGGTCGCCGCGGGTGGACGCGAAATCTTCGTCCCTCGAATCGGCCCAGACCCAGGCGCCGGGATGACGCGCCTTGGCGCGGCGCCCGGAAGCGAAGCTGTAGTCGCCCAGCGCCTCGTTCTGCGCGCCGCCCGGCACCGCGGCATAGCCGCCGTCAGCGACATTGCTGAAGCCGCCGCTGACCGCAGCCACGTTGCCGCCGACACGGTTCGCTGCGCCACCGCCAATGGAGGCAAACGAGCCCGATGCCAGGTTCGTAAAGCCACCACTGATCACGGAGCCGGAGCCCGCGGCCACATTATCCTGCCCACCGGAGATCGTGGCGTCGAAGCCGGTCGCCTGGTTGCCGAACCCGCCGCCTACCGTGGCATATTCGTCATCGGCCCGGTTCCCCACGCCGCCGGCCACCACGGCGTAGTTGCCCGCAGCCCGGTTCGGGTTGGCGCGGCTGCCGCCGGACAGCACGGCGGCACCGACGGAGCCCCGCCGTACTTCGTTTTGCGGGTCGCCGCCCAGCAGGTTCGGGCTACCGCTCGTCGGCTCCAGCCGCAGCGCGCGCCGCCCGTTCACGCGCAGCTCCAGTGCTTCGTTGTCGAGAGTCCCGATAAAGTCGCGCTGACTGCGCGTGCCGCTGTTTCCGCCCAGTCCCCACGCATCGGGCACCGTGTGCAGCGAGGCGAGCAATTCGTCGGTGAGGTGTTCGGCGGTAATCGAGCCGGGGCGAATCTTGGCAGAGGTGACGGCGCCGTCCGCCAGTTTCGCGCCACGCACGGCGCCATCCCGAATCGCGAGCGAGCGGAAATCGCCATCCAGATCGCCACCGAAGCGGGTGGCCTCCGTGAGCGCGATGCCGGCGATCTTTCGTGGATCGATCGCGGCGAGTGGCGACACTTGAAGATCGGTGATGCTACCGGCCCGCAGCCCTTCGCCGCTGAGTCCCGAAAGGCCGGACCCATCGCCAACAAACGTAGAGGCCCGGACAGAACCTTGCACCACCATGTTGCCGTCGCCATCCAGCGACAGGCGTGACTCGGTGCCGCTGACCCATTTCATGTCGCCGGCATAGTCGATGTGCGAAGAAAGGAAGAGGGTCCGCCAACGGCGCGCGCCAGAACCGAGGTCATGCCGGTCGGAGGCGTCCGGCGCCACATTGCCCGCCACGGTCAGCTTCTCCGCCGGGTTCGCGGTGTCGATTCCCACATTGCCCGCGGCGCGCAGCAGGACCTGGTTCGGCGCCGTCGAGGCGAACGCGCCGTCACGCGAGTCGGCCCAGACGAACGCGCCGTCGTGCATGGCGCGCGCGCCACGGCCCGCGGCAAATCCGTAGTCGCCCTGCACAACGTTATCCGTGCCGCCCGGCACGGTGGCATAGGCGCCATCGGCACGATTGTTCAATCCGCCGCCAACCGTTGCCGCCGAACCGGCGGCGACGTTGTCCTGTCCACCGCCGATCGTGGCGTTCAGATCGCTTGCGGTGTTCTTCCAGCCGCCCGCCACGGTGGAGGCGGAGCCGGCGGCCGTATTGTTAATGCCGCCACCGATCGTGGCATATTCGTTCGCCACGGTGTTGCCGAGGCCGCCCGCGATCGTGCCGTGGTTGCCCGTGACGCGGTGCGCCTTCTCCTCCGCGCCGCCACCGCCACCGATCGTGGCGCCAACCACGGCGCCTGCCGCCGAGTTCTGCTCGTAGCCGGCGACCCAATTGGGCGCCGCCTCTGTGGGGTCAATCCGTAAGGCGCGGCGCCCGTCCACGCGTAATTCGAAGGGCATCGCATTGATCGTGCCGAGAAACGATTCCTCCGCCCCGACGATTTCGTTGCCGCTCAGCGACCAGGCGCCTTGCGCAGAGTCGAATTGTTCGAGGAGCTGTGCGTCCAGCTTGGCCGCCGTTACAGCGCCGTCTTGCAGATGCCGGGACGTCACCGAGCGGGTGGCCAGTTTGCGCTCCGAAACGGCGCCATCGGCAATCGCTTCGCTTCGCACCGCGCCGGGCCGAAGCACAAGGTTGGAGACGTCGCCTTCAACATCGCCATCGAAAAGGGTATCCGCGGTCAGCGCAATGCCCGCGATCTTCGTGGGATCGATGGCGGCATCCGCGTGCACGGACTCGTCGGTGACGGACCCCGCACCAATGACGCTCGCCGTGACGCCGGTGAGTCCGGCACCGTCGCCTTGCAGTTCGCCCAGCACAACGCGGCCGGGCAGATAAACCGTGCCGTCGGCAAGGAACGCCGCGTTGGTTGCGCCGTGGCTGACAATCAACAGCCGCTCCCCATGCTCGATCTCGCCGTCGAGATGCAACCGCTGCCAGCGGGCCGTCTCTGTACCGAGCTGATGTGCGCCGTCCTGCGCAGGGGCAACGTTTCCGGCCACGGTCAGCTTTTCGTCCGGCGACGAAGTGTCAATGCCAACATTGCCGCCGGCCCGGATGAGAAACTGGCCCTCGCCCGTCGAGCGGAATTCGCCGCCCGCGGTGTCGGCCCATACGAATGTGCCGTCATGATCGGCATGCGCTGCGGACCCCATGGCGACACCCGCCCGCCCCGCTGCCGTATTGGCGGCACCGCCGGGGATGACCGCATAGGCGCCCGAGGCCACGTTGTTCGAGCCGCCTCCAACCACGGCAAAGTCGCCCGAGGCGAGGTTCTGAAATCCGCCGCCCGCCGCGGCCGCAAAGCCTTCGGCGCGGTTCATCCAGCCGCCGGGCACCACGCTGGCCGCACCCAGCGCGCGGTTTTCCTGGCCGCCGCCGATCGCGGCGACGTCGCCGCTGGCCTGGTTGCGCCAGCCGGATGCAACCCCGGCCACATAGCCAGAAGCCTCGTTTTCATAGCCACCGGCGACAACGGCATAGGCCGCCGTCGCTTCGTTGCGGAAGCCGCCGCCTATGAAAGCGGTATTGCCGCCTGCCACGTTCTGGCGCCCACCTGCCACGGTGGCTCGTGCACCGGAGGCGAGGTTGCCAAGCCCACCGCCAACGACGGAAAAGCGCCCGGCCGCCACGTTCGGCTGATCGATCGTGCCGCCGCCAGAAACAACGGCCCCGTCGGTGTCCATGCCCGCCTGATTGGCCACGTGACCGCCGATCAGGTTCGGGCTCTCCGCGCGCGGCTCCACGCGAAGGCCCCGCGAGCGAGCCCGCTCCGTTTCCGCGGCGCCCTCGTCGACGGCGCGCGCCAGGCGCTCCAGTTCGGCGCGAAGCTCGGGGGCCAACTTGTCCTCGGTAACCGTGTCATGGGCCAGCGCCTCGGTGGTGACGGCGCCCCGCGCCAGCATGTCGGCGCCAACCGTTCCGCCCCGCAACGCATCCGCCTCCCCGGCCCGAATGGCAAAGCCGACGGCGGGAATGAGTTCACGCGGCGGAAAGACCACGCCGTCTGCGCTGACCTCAATATAGGCTTCTCCCGTGGCCAGGGCCTCCTCCAGGGAGCCGAAGGTGGGGTTTGCCCCGATGTAGGTGGTGTAATAGCCATCCGAGACCCGAACCCGGCTGGTGTCTTCGAAGAGAAACGTGCCCTCCGTGGCATTGGTGTAGATGCGCGACACCAGTGTAAACTCGCCGTCCAGCATCTGCTGACCATCAAAGAGGCGGCCCTGGTTCACGATCAGCGCGGGGACTTGCGCAAAGAGATGCAGCGGCAGGACGATGCCGAGTGCAAGGAGGAGATGCAGTCTGGGACAAAGGAACGGGTTGGAGATCATGACAAAACCCACCTGATTTAGGGATGATTGGAGCCTCTACTAAGAGGCTGCGGCTTAACAACTCAGACGCCGAAAGTCAAGACAGCGCCCCCGCAACACAGCAATTCTCAGGATGGCCTGGAACGGGTTTTTCGGGCCTGCTGAAGCCGGTACTGCGAACGGTTTTTCGCCGGGTCTTCGCCCGTTTGTAGTCCCGCCTTCAGGCGGCAAGGGCCATACTGAGAATGGCTGCCCGCAACAAGGCGCCGCGCAAGAAGGAACCGGCCCGTTGTCTCGCATGTCGTCTGGTCTTGTCGCAAAAGCCGCACGGTTCCATACTCCCGCGAAATGTGCCCGGCCCCCATCACCGCCAGCGATCACGACGCCTCAACATCCAACTTGGCGCCGCGCGCCCTGCTGCTGGCCGCGCGGGGCTTCTCCTGCATGTTCTGGGGTATTCCGCTCAGCCTCTTCTTCATGGTCGGCGCTCTCCGCATCGAGCTGGCCATCCCGATACGGCTGCCGGCTTATTTCTTTGGTGTCCTGGTCCTGTATGTCGGCTTCTTCTCCCTCTATCGTGCCGCACCCGATGCGTCCTGGTGGCGGCGCTGTAGCCTCACCGGGCTCGTCCTGTCTTTCGTCCTGGTCTATTTCACCCCCTTCGTCTACTGGTGGCGGCAGAGCCCGCTCACGCCCTTCTTCCTTTACAATATGATGGCCCTGCTGATTGTGTGCGCCGGGGTGCTCTACGCCGTGAACCGGCTCAGCGCGGAGATAGCCCGCCTGCTGCGCGACCCCGTTCTCGCCGTGGAAGCCCGCATGTGTGCCTGGAGCGCCCTGCTCGTACTCGTTCCCATCCTGGCCCTGGTGCTCGGCTTTGCTTTGCATGCCGGCACATGGAGCGATGCGACCTGGATTGCCGAATACATTCACAGAAGACGACAACCGCCCACCTGGATGTTCTTCTGTTTTCTCCTGCCTGTAGCGCTCACCATGACCTCCTCATGGAAAGCGAAGGAACGTTGTCTCGTGGCGCTGCTGAAGAGTACCATTGCGCCATGATGAAGCGTCGTCATTCAGGCCCGCGGCCACTGCTTTTCTC
>SLOV01000340.1 GCA_007132345.1 Kiritimatiellia bacterium | reverse complement strand
GTTCGGGGCCGTCTATCTGGCGGAACGAGAAAAGGACAAGCATCCAGTGGCCATCAAGGTCATGTTGGCGCGGGTGGCGGTGGACGAGGATGCGCGCCGGAAGTTCTCGAAGGAGATCGAACACCTCCGGAATCTTCAGCACCCGCACATTGTCACGATCCTCGACTCCGGTTCGGCGGGAAGCGCCTTCTACTTCGTGATGGAGCACTGCCGGGGCGGAAGCGTTGCCGATTACATGGAGGCGAACGGCGGCAGGCTGGCTCCTGCCGTTGCCATGCCGATCATGCTCCAGGCCTTGGAGGGGTTGGCCTTTGCACACTCGAAGGGGATTGTGCATCGCGATCTGAAGCCGCCGAACATTCTGCTGTCTGGAACACCGACCAGGCCGATGGCAAAGCTGGCCGACATGGGCCTTGCCAAGAACTTCGACAAGGCCGGCTTCAGCGGCATGACTGTGACCGGGGCTTTCGCGGGAACACCGGTCTTTATGCCGAAGGAGCAGTTGACCAATTTCAAATACGTGAAGCCAGTCACCGATGTCTGGAGCATAGGAGCGACCTTTTACTGCATGCTGTCTGGCCAGACGCCCCGTGCCTACCCTCGTGGCTGCGACCCCGTGGAGGTGATTCTGCGCGGCGAGATTGTGCCCTTGTCGCGGAGGGTCGGGGGTATTCCCAAAGGGATTGCCGCCGTCCTGGACAAGGCGGTTCAGGCGAGCCCCAAAGACCGTTTCCAGGATGCGGGGGAAATGCTGGCGGCATTGAGAAAGGCGGCTGGCTGATGAAGCCCGGCGTCGACATCTTGAAGCCGCTGGTCATCCGCGCGGCGGGCGCGACGGATGTGGGTTGTGTGCGGGAACGAAACGAGGACGCCTGTTTGGTTGATTCAGAGGACGGACTCTTCGTAGTGGCCGACGGCATGGGGGGGCATCGCGGGGGCGACAGGGCGGCGCAGATGGCCGCGACGGTGTTGCCGGACATCATCAGGCGCCTCATGGCTGGATTGCCGGTCCCCCGCTCAAGCGATGACCCGGCCATGTCGACCCTGCTCGCGGAGGCGTTGCAGGAACTCGGGCACCATATCCGCAAAGCGGGTGCAGATCGGCCTGAGTACAAAGACATGGGCGTGGCGGTCGTTGCGGCCCTACTGACCGGGCACTGCGCCCATTTCGCGCATATGGGCGACAGCAGGGCGTATTTGCTGCGCGACGGTGAGCTGACGCAGCTTACGGAGGATCATTCCATTGTCGCCCTTCTTGTGCGGAACGGGGATATCACACCGCAGGAAGCGAAGGATCATCCAGCGAGGGGGCGTCTGAGCCGCTTTGTCGGCATGGAGGCGGACGTACCCGCTGCCACCGAGAGCATCGGGTTACAGGCTGGCGACCGCCTGCTCCTGTGCACCGACGGCCTTTGGGGGATGCTGACGGCCGATCAATTGCGGACGATTTTGGCGGAGGACAAGGGGCCCGAAATCACTTGCCAGCATCTTCTCGCGGCCGGCAAGCAGGCTGGCGGCCAGGACAATTTAACGGCGGTGGTTATGGATGCAGAGGAAATGCCATGAAGCACGACGATTCTGGCGTGGCCGTTCGCATGCGTCTAAACCCCGGAACAAGCTCATTGCCCAGGTGTTCTATGATCTTGAGATCATTGAGCGCTACGGAAGCGGGATCCACCGGATGCTCGATGCCTGCGCTGCCGCCAGGCTGTCGGAACCGTCCCTGGCCGAATCCACAAGAGGATTCCTGATGAGGTTCCGCAAGGCAGCCGGGGAATCGAGCGACACCGGACAAGCCGGCACTCGATCCGGTGAGCAAGTTGGTGAGGAAGTCAGTGCGCAAGGCCCAGCACAAGGCGCCACACTGCTTGCCCGGCTTGAGGAGGAATTTGCGGTGGCCACCGGACAAGTCACCGGACAAGTCACCGGACAAGACGCCGGACAAGACACCATCAACAGATGAAGGGAAGCAATGAAGCGTATTGAAGCGATGGATTTGTTTCGGCGCGTTGCACTTCAGGAGGCCGTGGCCGCCCGGAGCCAGTTTATTGAGCCGGAGCATTTTCTTGAGGCACTGACCAAGGGAGATGACTTCTGCGCCGAAGACTTGCTGAAGGAAGTGAGGGCGCGGGGTATGGACGCAGATGCTCTTGCCAGCGAACTTCGGTTCGTGCCCGAGCTTCTCGGCGGCGTAGGGATCAATCCCGCGCAGTTGCGCCGCGGCATGCGCGCACTCCTGGGCACCGGAAGCTACGACCATGCCCCCGGTGCCGTGGTACATCGCTCTGAACGGGCGCGCGCCATGTCGGCATTGGCCGGCCAAGTCGCGGCGGATATGGGCTTGGATCATGCGCACGCGGGAGCGTTGTTTGTTGCCATCCTTTCCGAGAAGAACTCCAAGACAGCCGAACTGCTTGCCAAGGGTGGGCATGATGGCAGGAAGATCAAGGCGGCCGCCATCGCTCGCTTGAAGCAAAGCGGAGGTGGCGCGGCAGCCGACGGCCCAGCCCAGCCCGACCCGCCAGCAGATATCGATGCGCCGCCATCAGGATCCATCCTTGAGCAGTTCGGTCGCGATCTTACCCAGGCTGCGCGGGAGGGCCTCCTCTCGCCGGTCATCGGCCGACGGAAAGAGATCCTGCAGGTCATTCAGACGCTGGCGCGGAGCACAAAGAGTAATCCAGTGCTGGTCGGGGAGCCGGGCGTCGGGAAGACCGCTATCGTGGAGGCAATCGCCCAACGGATCCTAGCGGGCAAGGACAAGAATGTCCTTGGCGGCAAGCGCATCGTCGAGATCAGCATGGGGGCGCTGGTAGCGGGCACCAAGTACCGGGGTGAGTTCGAAGAACGCCTGAAACGACTGCTCACCGAAGCCAAGGCGGACAAGAGCCTGATTCTCTTCGTAGACGAAATCCACACGATGATCGGCGCAGGCGACCGACGGGGAGGCCTGGACGCCGCGAACCTGATGAAGCCTGCCCTTGCGCGGGGCGAGATCAAGTGCATCGGCGCGACGACCGTAGAGGAGTATCGGAAGCACATTGAGACGGACGCGGCG
>SLOV01000234.1 GCA_007132345.1 Kiritimatiellia bacterium | reverse complement strand
TCTCGGGCGTTGGGGCCGGGGCGGTCGGGCTGGGGGCGGGGGCTTCGGGGAGCCGACCGATATCCAGCAGGTCTCGCTCCGGCTCCGTGTCAACGGCCTCGGGGGCTTGCCGCCGGGCACAGCCGTGGCGTAACCCGAAAACGGCGAGACCCGCCACGAGCAAGAGCATTAGGATGTAGATGGCGCGCTTCCGCACGGTGGGCGGTTCGCCGCGCCTGACATAGAGATCGGTCATACTAGTGCGCCTAAATCTTTTAGAACGGAAGACATTGAAGGATACCGGGCCTCCGGGCTCTTCGCAAGGCATTTGAAGACGAGCGACTCGACCCGTTTCGAGATGCCGCTTTGCCAGGCGCTCATGGGGCGCGGGACGGTGCTACGGTCGGTCTGGGCAGCGTGGGCCGCCTCGACGGTATCCGCCTCGAAGGGTTTGTGGAAGGTATACATCTCATAGGCGGTCACGCCGAAGGCGTAAATATCCGTCTGTTCGTTCACGCGATTATGGGCCAGGGCCTCGGGCGGCATATAGAAGGGGGTCCCGCGCACGGTCCGCAGGCGGCGCCCGCGCGGTTTGCTTTTCACGACGAGATCGAAATCGATGAGCACGGCGTGGGCTTCTTCCGACACGAGGATGTTGTCCGGCTTGAAGTCCAGATGCAGATAGCCCATGCTGTGCACGTAATAGAGGGCTTCGGCGAGTTGGCGCAGCAGTTTGAGGCTGTTGCGCGTGAGGACCTCGGAGCGGTTGAGAATGAGCGAGCGCAGGTTGGGTGATTCCACATATTCGAGCACCATGTAGGGCTGCCGTTCACGGAAGTTCGCGTCGTAAATGCGAACGATGTTCGGGTGATGCAGCTTGGTCATGACCTCGGCGGCTTTGAAGAAGCTGCGCCGCCACTTCCAGCGGCGCGAATAGGGCTCGCGCAGGCTCCGGATGACGTAGCGGTTCCGATTCTCGTCAAGAGCGAGAAAGAGATCGGTCATGCCGCCGCGGGGGAGGCGGCGCATGATGGTATAGCCCTCGAAGTCTTGCATGACCGATGCACTATAGTGGTTTGGCACCTCAGCGGAAAGCAAAGTCGGATGAAGGAAAAGGCCCCACGGCTGTTGGCATGGCGAACCGTTCCCCCCTGGCATGGCCGGGTGGGGCCGCCGCGCTTGCGGGTGGTGCTGGGGCATCTGGCTGCCGGGGTGCTGGTTTCCGCGCTGGCGGCCCCGTGGGTCTTCCGGCTGCTGGTCGGGCTCGCGCGCCGGGGTCTGGCACCGGTTTCGCTTCGGGACCTGGAATTCGAAAGTGTCGCGGCGCGCTGTGTGCTGGTGGGCCTGGTGCTGGTGGGGCTGGCGGGCGCCTGGCGGGCGAGGGCGACGGCGCTCCGTGCCGTCGGCTGGGGCCGGGCGCCGGTGCCGCTTCGACAGGCGGGTTGCGGCTTTCTGCTGGGCGCCTGCGCCATGGCGCTGCTCTGGCTGGTCGGCTGGGCGGGCGGCGCGTTTACGTGGACTTTGCCCGGCGCCTCCGCATTCGGCCGCTGGCCGTTGCTGCTGCTGGGCGCGCTGATCGTGGGGTTGGTGGAGGAGACGCTCTTTCGCGGCATTCTCTTCGGTGCGTTGCGCCGTTCTTCCGGTTTCTGGTTGGCGGCCCTGCTCTCCAGTGCGGCATACAGCCTGGTCCATTTCATGAATCCCGAGCCGCTGGTCGGGGTGGCGCATGCGCACTGGGACTCGGGTCTGCGCCTGCTGGGCAGCTTGTTCCACTGGCCGCATGCGCACTATCACTATTTTCCGATGATGCTGACGTTGCTTGTGCTCGGGCTCGGTCTGTGCCGTCTCTTCGAAGCATTCGGCACGCTTTATGCGGCCATGGGGCTACATGCCGGGGTGGTTTTCGTGATGCGTGCCGGGGAGGATTTCTTTGCGCGGCAGGTTGAGGGCTGGCCCTTCTGGTATGGCGGGCTCGAGGGGGTGCCGAAGAGCTACGCGGCCTTACTGATGGCCTGCGCCGTCTGCGGGCTGCTCTGGTTCGGCACGGCAGGCGCCATTCGCGCGAGGAACGAACCGGACGCCCGGTGACCCGGAGGGGAAGACGACACGCCGTCATCGTCTGCTTCGATTCGATTCAAGTCATCGTAGCCACTGCGGCTACGCGGCGGACTGCATGGATGGGGTTGTTTGGGAACGACGGACGAGCATGGATTGGCACGGGTATTGGATGCGTTTTATCACGGAGTGCAGGGATATCAAGAAGAGGGAGGGGGCCACGTCGTAGCGGGTGTGTTGATGTATTCGGCGCGCGGGCGGAATCTCCAAGCACCAGCGCGCCTTCGAGAAGGCGCGCAAGAAAGCGGGTTCGAGAACCCGCACTCCAAAATGTGGAGTGCGCTTTCTTGAAAGCGCTTTTTCCCGGGGGTTCTTGAACCCCCGGAAACTCAACGGATGACAGCCCCGTCCTTCACCATGCAAATGTGCACAGCGCTGGATCGCAGGAGGCCACGGCACGGCTGGAATAAATCAACACACCCATAGCCGCCGCCACTAAGCGGCGGACCTCCTTGGTCAACGATTTCAGGCAGGCAAGCCGCCGCGCGCAATCAGGCCTCTTCCAGAACCGGAACCTCTTTAATGGGCTCACAGACCATGGCGGCGCCAACGGTGAGATTCGTTGCTTCGTCAATAATGATCATCGAGCCGGTACTTCGGTTGCGGCTGTAGGCATCGTAGGCGAGCGGGGCCGTGGTCATGAGCGTCACCCGCCCGATCTCGTTCAACTCGAGCGTGGTGGCGTCGGGTTTGCGTTGAAAGGTATCAATGTCCACCTGGAAGCGGAGGTCTTTGATCATGCAGCGCCCGCTGCGCGCCGCGCTTTTGAAGGCATACTTGCGCCCAACGCGCATGGGCTCTTCGTGCATCCAGCACATCATCACATCCAGTTGCTGATCCACGTAAGGCACATTGTCGGGCCGCACCAGCATGTCGCCACGGCTCACGTCAATGTCGTCTTCCAGGAGAATGGTGACGGACATGGGCGTGAACGCCTCTTTCAACTCGCCGTCATAGGTATAGATCGATTTGATCCGGGACCGCTTGCCGGAGGGCAGCACGGCCACCTCGTCGCCGACCTTGAATCTGCCGCCGGCGATCTGACCGGAGAGCCCGCGGAAATCGTGAAAGGCGTCGTCCTGCGGACGGTTCACCCATTGGACCGGAAAACGCGGGTCGTGCAGGTTCCGGTCATTCGCGATGTGCAAGGTCTCCAGGTAATGGAGCAGGGCCGGGCCCTGGTACCAGGGCATTTTGTCCGATTTCTCGACCACGTTGTCGCCCTTGAGGGCGCTGATGGGAATGCAGGTGAGGTCGCGCACCTGCAAGTGCGTGGAGAACATGTTGAAGTCGTTGTAGACGCGTTGGAAGGCCGCTTCGTCGTAATCGACCAGGTCCATCTTGTTGACACAGACCACCACGTGCGGAATGCGGAGCAGCGAGGCGATGTAGGCGTGGCGGCGAGTTTGTTCAATGACCCCCTGGCGCGCGTCGACGAGGATAACGGCCAGGTTCGCCGTGGAGGCGCCGGTGACCATGTTGCGGGTGTACTGAATGTGGCCGGGCGTGTCGGCAATAATGAATTCGCGGCGCGGTGTTGCGAAGTAGCGATAAGCGACATCGATCGTGATGCCCTGCTCGCGCTCGGCGCGGAGGCCGTCCGTGAGGTTGGCGAGATTGATGTCGCCTTTACCCGTGAGATCGCTGGAGCGTTGCAGCGCCTCCATCTGATCTTCGAAGATCGACTTGCTGTCGAAGAGGAGGCGCCCGATGAGGGTGCTCTTGCCGTCGTCCACGCTCCCCGCCGTGGTGAAGCGGAGCAGTTCGATCTCTTTGTCGTCAAGGGGAAGTGGCTGGGTCGGGGTCATGGTTAGAAATAGCCCTCGCGTTTGCGGTCTTCCATGGCGGCCTCGGAGCGTCGGTCGTCGGCGCGGCTGCCGCGCTCGGTAACGCGCGCGGCGGCAATTTCGGTGATGATGTCCGTGACGGTCGTGGCTTCGGACTCGATGCAGCCGGTGCAGGAAATGTCGCCAATGGTCCGGACGCGTACGTTCAAGTTGCGTACTTCGTCGTTCGGCCGCAGCGGCAGCAGATCGCTGACGGGCAGCCACTGGCCGTCACGCCGGACGACTTCGCGCGGGTGACGGAAATAGATGCTGGGAATCTCCAGATTTTCGCGGTCGATATAGCGCCACACGTCCATCTCCGTCCAGTTACTCAGCGGAAAGGCGCGCATGTGTTCGCCGGGATTGATACGGGCATTGTAGATGGACCACAACTCCGGGCGCTGGTTCTTGGGGTCCCACTGCCCGAAGGCGTCGCGGAAGGAGAGGATCCGTTCTTTGGCGCGGGACTTCTCTTCGTCGCGGCGGGCGCCGCCGATGGCGCAGTCGAACTTGAACTCCTCCATGGCGGCGAGGAGGGTCGGGGTCTGGAGCCGGTTGCGGCTCGTCTCGCCGGGTGTCTGCACGGCGATCCCTTTCGCGAGGGCATCCTCGACGGTCCGGACGATCAGCTTCGCTTTCAGTTCGGCAGCGCGCCTGTCGCGAAAATCGATCAGCTCAGGAAAATTGTGGCCGGTGTCGATATGCATCAGTGGGAAAGGAAAGCCGGAGGGTCGGAAGGCCTTCTCCGCGAGGCGCAGCATGCAGATGGAGTCCTTGCCGCCGGAGAAGAGCAGCACAGGCCGCTCGAACTCGGCCGCGACCTCGCGCATGATGTGGATCGACTCCGATTCGAGCGTGTCCAGGTTGGAGAGATAGTAAGAGATCATCGCTTGGGTTCCTTCGATCGCCTGGGCTGGAAAAGGCGGCACATCCTAGCGGGTCGGCCCACGGAGGCAAGCCGGGAGGTGCTCCTCCTCGCTGCTGCGCTAAATGGTGTAATTGTTGACGATCTCCTGTTGCAGCACGTCGTCGCGCGCGCGGAGAGCCGCAAGGGTGATATCGTCGTAGACGGCTGCCAGCGCCTGTTCGGCCTGCTCCCACAGCTCGAAAAAGACCTTGCCGCGTCCCATCTCCTGGTCGGTCGTATTCGCCGGAGCCAGTGGAACGAGCGGCCCCTCGAAAAGCCGGATGATCTCACCGAGCCGAATCTCATCGGATGGCTTCGCCAGGATGTAGCCGCCGTCCTTGCCCCGCATCGACTCCGCGTAGCCGCCCTGTTTGAGCTGCCGCAGGATGGCTTCGAGAAACCGGGCCGGAATCTCCTGGGCGCGGGCAATTTCACCAATGGTAACGGGGCCAGACCCCTCTCTGCGACTGAGTTCCAGCGTGGCTTTTAACGCATAATAGCACTTGTTCGAAATCATGATCCCGCAATCCGTATCAGGAAGATAGGGATTGTGGAAGCGAATTATTCGGAAGGCGCCTCGGGCTCGAACCGGTAGCCGACGCCGTGGACGGTGGTGATGACCGTGGGGCTGCCGGGTTCCGGTTCCACTTTCTTGCGAAGCTGGGCGATGTGCTGGTCGAGCGTGCGCGTAGTGCCCAGGTAGTCGATGCCCCACACCTCGTTGAGGAGGAAGTCCCGGCCCAGGGCCTCGCCGGGCCGTCGATGGAACGTTTCGAGCAGGCGCAGTTCGCGGGGGGTGATCGGCATGCGTTTCCCGTTTCGCTCGATATGCAGGCGCCTGCGGTCGACCTCGCAGGGGCCGAACGGAAACCGGTCCGGGCATCCCTCGGGGTCGGGTTGCGAAACCGGCTGCGCCCGGCGAAGCACGGCCGCGACGCGTGCGAGCAGCTCTCGCACGCCGAACGGTTTGCAGACGTAATCGTCGGCGCCCAGCTCCAGGCCGAGCACCTTATCGATCTCTTCGCCCTTGGCCGTCAGCATGACGATCGGCACGCTGCGGTCCTTGCGGCGGATTTCACGGCAGACGTCATAGCCGCTCTTTTCGGGCATCATGATATCGAGCAGGATCAGGTCGATGCCGCCCGCCTCGAACAGGCGCATCGCCTCCTTGCCGTCCCTGGCGGCGACGGCCTCGTAGCCTTCGCTCTCCAGCGTGTCGATCAGTCCGCGCCGAATGTTCAGGTCGTCCTCCGCAATCAGAATGCGCCTCATGTTGGCTCCTCTTCGGTGCGTGGCAGCGAGATTTCGAAACAGGCCCCGGTCCCTTCCTCGCGGGGACGATAGGCCAGGTCTCCGCCGAGGTCCCGCAGCAGTTGGCGCGCAATCGCCAGCCCCAGCCCACTGCCGGGCTGGCGCGTCGTGAGGCTGTCGTCCACGCGGTGGAACTGTTCGAAGATGCGCTTGCGGTGTGCCGCGGCAACGCCGGGGCCGCGGTCTTCGAAAAGAACGTGGCAGGCATCCGCCTCGCAGCGGAGCGTGCAGCGAAGCCATTTGCCGGCCGCTGCATATTTCACGGCGTTGTCGACGAGATTCAGTACCGCCTGCTCGAAGGCGTCCCGGTCGGTCCGCAGCCGGCAGGGCTCGGTCGGCAGCCGACGTTCCAGCGTCATGCCTGCTTCTTCGATGCGGGGCTGCTGCCCATCCAGCACCTGGTCCAACACTGCGTGGGCATCGATCCATTCAAGGCTGTACGTCTTGCGTCCCTGTTCAATACGGCTGAAATCGAGCACGTTGTTGACGAGCCGTGTCAGTCGCTGGCTTTCCGCAACAATGACGTCGAGATACTGCCTGCGCCGCGTCTCGTCCGGCACGCGATCTTCGCTGAGCAGTTCCGCCACCATGCGGATCGCGGTGAGGGGGGTCTTCAATTCGTGGGAGACGTTGGAGACGAAACTGGTCTTTCGCCGCGCCTCCTCCAGGTTCCGCCACGCCTGCCAGACGAGCAGTGTGCCGCCGAAGAGGATGGCCGCCAGGAATGTGCCGGCGAGAAGGCCCGATAGCAGGCGAAAGGTGTGTTGGCCAGGTTCCAACAGCGCGGAGCTCCCGGAATAGATTGCTACTTCCCAGTGGGGCAGGTGCGGGCCGATGCGCGCGGATGCAATCGGCTGTACGTCGCTCAACGCGGGGAGCGGGCCGGTCTGATGCATCAGTGCGCCCGTGCCATCCAGTAGGGCAATGGTTTCCATTTCCGCCGCCACCGTGGGAAGGTCCAGCACAAGGCGGGAGAGCAGGGCTGCCAGTTCGATTTCCAGGCCAAAGCGCGGTGCGGCAGCATGCGCCTGCCGCCAGCCGAGAATGGAGAGCTGGTTGCCTGCGTACCAGGCCAGCCAACCGGTTCGGTCGTCATCGTTTGTGCGTCGCGGTGCGGGAGCGCCGCGGGCCAGCTCATAGACGGCTTGCCGCTGCCGCGGCGCGGGAGGGGCCACAGCGGTTTCCGGTTCGCGCTCGTTATACTGCCAGTCGGCGCGTCCGGCGAGGAGGTCGTCGAAGCGGTGGAGAAAACTCGCCTCCTCGCTCGTGGCGGGGCGGTCGGGCGGCGGCCAGCGCATGGTGCGGTCGGGTTCCTGTACGAAGACGTTCCGCACCAGCGGATTCGTCCTGCGCAGGGCGAGTAGTTCGTCGAGTGGAGCAAGCGGGTCCATGGCCGCGAGCCGCTCCGCCAGTCCAGCCTTTGCTTCCGCGACGGTGAGTGCCAGTGAGTCGGCCAGCGCTTGAGCGCGCTCCGCCGAGGCGAGCACGGTGCTGGTGACAATCAACTCCTGGGTCCGGTCGAGGAGGCGAAACGTCACCACGCCGATGATCAACGTCGGCACCAGCAGCAGGAGCCAGGCGGTGAGCAAGATGCCGGTGCGTTTCATAGCTTGCTTATGCCGTAAACAGCGTTGCGAGGCAATGGGGGCGGGGGGGGAAGGGCGGGGCAGTGTTCCCACCTTCGCCGGAGGCTACGGTGGGCAGACAGTGGTCGGTGTTCGGTGTTCAGTTCACGAGCGGAGCGGCTCGGCTTCCCGAGCCGGAAAGCCAGTCTCAAGCGCTGGTTTCTCAAGTGGGTCTTTCAGTCCTTCCCTCAATGTTCGGTTGGCTCGCGGGCTCCGTAGACGGGCCGCCGAGTCGCGGCTTGCCTGCCGCGGCATCGGCGTGGCCCGTCCTGCGGCTTCCTTTTCTCACGGTCACTGCCGCTGCTGCGTGCGTACGCGATGGCTTTCGGCGCGAATCGCCTTGCCTGCATCGGTCGGGAGGCTGGGGCGCTCGAATGTTTCGGCGTCTGCGTCCAGTACCGAGGCCTCGGCTGCGAGGTCGTCGAATCCGAAGGCCACGTTGCGGGTCGTGAGATCGTCGCGTGCCGCACGGAGGCGACGCACGGCCTCGTCCTGTCGCCCGGCCTGGTGCAGGTCCAGTGCCTCTTCCCTGACCTCGGCCATGACGTTGAAGGTCACTTCACGCTGTACGTCGGGGTTTGCCGAGCGGCGCACGGTCTCTTCATCCGCGGAAAAGCGGGCGGCCCCACGCGCCTCGCTCTCTTCCAGGCGGGACGTCAACGCGTTCTCGTATCGGGCACGGGCTACGGCGAGTTCGAGGGTACGGTCGGCCTGCGTGGGAGGCACGTTGACCTCCAGCAGCGCATATTTGGCCTGACCGCCGTAGAGTTGGTTCATTTGAATCTCGGCACGCTGCCCGCGAATTTCGCCGTCGCGCCCGATGATGCGGAGCGGCTGCACGCCGGGCGGGCATTCAACCTCAACCACGACACGCCGCGCCACGACGCTTAACAGGTCGCCCAGTTCCGCCGCCAGGATGCGCGGCAGGTCGTGCTCCGACTCCACGAAGTAGTGGTTGCCGTCACTCTGTCGCGCAAGCTGTGCCATGAGCGCTTCGTTGTAGCCGAGGCCCATGCCGATGGTGGTCACCGAGATGCCTTCCTTCATGAGGGCCGCGCCGAGCCGGCCCAGGTCGCCGGGACTGCTTGGGCCGACATTGGCAATGCCGTCGGAGAGGAGGATGATGCGATGGATATAGGCGCCCTCCATGTTCTTGCGGATTTCCGCCGCGCCCTGGCTCACCGCCCCGAAGATGGCGGTCATGCCGCGCGGTTGAATGCCGTGAATGCGCGCTTCGATCTCCTCGGTATAGCGGGCGGGCTGGGCCGGCAGGAGGGTTTCGACCTCATGATCGAAGATAACCACCGAGACGATGTCGCGCGGTGTAAGGCGGCGTAGCGCCTGGGCCAGCGCCTCGCGGGCCTGCACGATTTTGTTGCCGCTCATGGAGCCGGAACGATCCAGCACCAGCGCCACATTGACGGGGGGGCGCTCCGCTTCGCGCGGCGTTTCGGGCACATCCAGCAGCACCTTGATAACAGTCTTCACGCTGGCGTCGGCGGGGAGTACCTCCCGATCCGGCAAAACGGTGCAGGTGACGAGCGGCCTTGCGGCGTTCACCGGCACGACGCCGGCGAAGGGGAGGACGATTGCGAACAGAAACGAACCGAGTGTCTTCATGGTCAGGTCTCCTTATGGGTTGGTACCTGATGCGAGTAGAGCATAGGGCCGCAGCGAGAGTGTCATCGGGCTGTAAAAGGGTTGTAAAAGAGTTGTCACCATGTCAGGCGTCCGCCGACGGCAACAAAGTTGGAGCCACGCCCGCGGCTGGCCACATCGAATCCGCCCGAGCGATGATGCACCCGCGCAAAGATCGCCGAACGGCCTGAGGACGGTCCCAGGGTCACTTCGAACGGCATGAAGAGGAGCCTGCGCGATGTCCGTCCACCGCGAGCGCGTTCGATACGGGGCGTTGCCGTAGCCAGGGAGGGGCCGATCCCCAGGCCCGCGCTCAGGCGCCAGTTTTCCGCATGCGGCCATGGCACCACCCGCAGCATCAAGGCCGCGTTTACTTCATAATGATGCTGCAACCCCCAGTGGCGCGCGAGGCCCAGTTCCACGTCCCATTCCGCGTATGGGGTTGTGGCCGCCACTTTTCGCGAAACCATTACGGCTCCCACGGTACTCTTCTTGAAATCCGTTTGTCCGCGCACGATTTCCACAAAACGTGTGTCCGTGTAGCGTCCGGCGTAGAGGCCCCAGCGCCACGGTGTTGTTTTGCTTTGCGCGTCTTCGTTGCCGCTGGCGATCGACGGCACGCACAGGCATAGCCAGGCCAGCACCGTGAACTGCCAGCCAGGTTTTGCGCACTGGGATCTGCCGAAGCGCATCGCATCCATGACGCGTCGAGTCTGAGCAGCCGGCGATCCTGGCGCCAGAGAAAAGCGCAGGGGGGGTGTGGGGGCGGGTTTCGGGTTTCGGGTTTCGGGGGCCACGGCGGACAGGTCGGTGTTCATGCCTGGGTTCAAGGGTTTGCTCACCTACTCGTACTCGTACTCCTACTCGTACACACAAATCTCTGCGCACACGGTCAAGGATCGGGCGCGCCAGGAATCGGCATGTCATCCGAAAGCGGCATCAAGCTGCCGCACTCCAAACGCCTTCTGGAAGGCGCGGTCGTCAAACATGAAACCTGAAACCTGAAACCCAAAACACGGCTAAATGTCGGGCGCGCCATGAATCGGCATGTCATCCGAAAGCGGCATCAAGCTGCCGCACTCCAAAGCGCTTCGCGCCGGGGGGATGGGCAATGATCCCTGTGGCGCGGTCGATCACTCGCGAAAAAGACGACAGACCCTTTGACACGGGTCATTAGGCAAGGGACGCTCCTAACTGAACACTGAACACTGAACACTGAACACCGAACACCGAACATGTTGGTGCTCTGAAGGCTTGCCGATAGGCTCCGTACGACGGGCAGTCGCTGCGCGACATGCCCATCCTCCATTCTTTTGACATGCACGGTGCTTGTTCGCTGCGCTTTGCGCCAGGGCAGGGGCTACGACCACCTTTGGTGGGGTCGACCATGCGCGATAAAGACGACAAAGGGGCGCTCCTGAACACTGAACACCGAACACTGAACACTGAACACTGTCACCCGAAACCCGAAACCCGAAACCCGCATCCCGCATCCCGCAACCCGCATCCCGAAACCCGCCCCCCCTAATACGTCAAAATCTCCAGCCACCGCCTGCCGCGCTGTCCGAAAACCCACTGGTTGCTGCGCCGCACAACAAGACGCAGGCCGTTGCGGCCCAGGACCTCTTCATCGACAGCCAACACATGGGGCGTGCCGCCGGTCAGCAAGGCGGCCTCCTCCGGTGTGGCGGCACGTGCGCGCTGCGGAACGCCCCCCTCGGAAACATCCATGACAATGGGACCGCCTGCGTAGGGTGAGCCTTCCCACAAGTCGGGGTAGCGGCGGTAATAGTCGAGGAGTTTGGACGGGGTAAAGAGCAGCGTGAAGGCGGGCGGGTTCTCGATCAGATAGTCGAGCATACTGAAGCCCTGGAGGCCGGGCCACGGTTGCACGCCGTAGATGGCCAGCGGCTGAATGCCGGTGAGATTGTGGCCGTGATAGGTGCCATGATCGGGAATGAGATTCTGGGCGCGATACCACCGGGCGAAACGCGAATTGTTGATCACCCCGATCTCGAAATGGAGGTGGGCACGGTGGCGGGGAATGCCGGTCGATGCGGTGTGGCCCATAATCCCGATGCGGTCGCCCCGCTCCACGGTCTGGCCAGCGCGTAGCCCCGGCTCGACGCTCGCGAGATGGGCATAGAGCGTGTAGATCTCGCCCAGCGGATCGTCGTGCAGCAGGACTACGTAGATGCCATAGGTGGAGTTGCCAGCCACACGGTTCGCGTAGGCCACGCGTCCGTCAGTGACGGCAACCACCTCGTCGAGTGCGTTGCCCTGTCGGTCCCGTTGCAGCGGGGCAATATCGATGCCCATATGGAACGCGGGCAGGAAGCGGCCCCCGCTGCCGCGGGTGCGGGTCGACCCGAAGTGCGCGGATTGAATACGGCCCGAGGCGGTGGGCTGGTAAACTTCTGTCGATTCCGTATCCCAGAGATTGGTCT
>SLOV01000036.1 GCA_007132345.1 Kiritimatiellia bacterium | reverse complement strand
GGCGACCGTTTTATCTTCCGTAAAGGCGAAGTGGATGCCTGGGCCTCACAGCGTATTCTGGGCCTTCAGAAGAAGGAGCTCACGAACTACCACAAAGCGACGACCCGCGGCACCCGTAAGGCGGAATTGGACGATGCGGTCATTCGGCAATTAATGACCCCATCGATGATTGAGCCGGAGTTGTTGTCGCGCACCAAAGCCGCGGTCATCCGGGATATGGTGAGCTTGGCCGAAACGACCGACCTTGTGATTTACCCCGCGGAACTCCTCGCCAGCCTGCAAGAACGCGAGCAGATGGGGTCGACGGCGCTGGCGGGCGGCATGGCCATTCTACACCCGCGCAATCACGACCCTTACGCGTTCGAGCGTTCCTTTCTGGTTCTTGGCCGCTCCGTGCGTCCGCTTCCGTTCGGTTCCCCGGACGGCGACACCACGGATCTCTTCTTCCTGCTCTGCTGCCAGGACGACAAGTTGCACCTGCACGCGCTCACCCGTATCTGCATGATTTCTTATCACACGAGCGTGCTGTTCGACCTGCGCCACGCCGAGACGGCGGACGAGATGATGGACCTTCTCCTGAAAGCGGAGGAGGAAGTCCTGGCGCGGACCTGATCTCCGCTTGTCAGAAGCGGAACGTCTTCGGCAACAGCTCCGCGAGGGTGCTGGTTTCGATCGTATCGAGGTCCTCCTGCCGCGCCACATAGACCGGGCAATCGGGCGGACAGAACTCGGCCAGGACCTGGCGGCAGGCCCCGCAAGGGTAGGGGATGCTCTCCCCCCGCGCTACAATAGCGACGGCCCGGAAGCGGGTATGCCCCGCGGCCACGGCGGTGAACACAGCGGTGCGCTCCGCGCAGTTGGTGAGGCCGTAAGATGCATTCTCGACGTTGCACCCCGTAAAGAGGTGTCCGTCATCCGTCAGGAGCGCAGCGCCCACCTGATATCGGGAATAGGGCGCATGGGCCGCTTCGGCGGCGCGAGCCGCGGCCTGCACGAGATCGGCTGGCGAAGGATCAGCCACGGCCCAACTCCTTCCAGAAGGCGAGCACCACGGATTTCATGCGCGCCATGGATGCCTTGGTGGTGTCGGTGACTTCCTCGTGCGAAAGCTTGTTGGGGCTGATGCCGGCCGCAAGGTTGGTGATGCAGGAGAGCCCGGCCACCCGCATGCCGGATGCACCGGCAAGTTGCGCCTCGGGCACCGTCGACATGCCCACGGCGTCCGCGCCCAGGGTGCGGAACATCTGAATCTCCGCGGGCGTCTCGTAGGTGGGCCCGGAACCCGCCAGGTAGACCCCTTCGCAAATGGGCTCGCCGACCGCCGCCGCGGCGCGGGCCAGTGCCTCCCGCAAGGCAGGGTCGTAGAGGGCGGTCTGATCCGGAAAGCGCGCGCCCCACACCTTTTGGTGTGGACCGATGAGCGGATTGGCGCCGAGGAAGTTGATGTGGTCGCGCAGGATCATAAGGTCGCCCGGCTTGAAGCCGTCACGAATGCCGCCTGCCGCATTCGTGAGCAGCACGGTGCCCACGCCGAAGGACTTCAGCACGTAGATCGGCAACGCGACCGGCGTCCAGCCTTCGCCCTCGTACCAGTGGCGGCGCCCCTGAAAGATAAGCGTGGAGACGCCCGCCGAGGAGGCGAGTACCAGCCGGCCGGCATGGCCTACGACGCCGGGGCGCCCGAGACCGGGAATCGATTCGTAGCCAATGGCGTCTTCGATGTCGAACGCGTCCACGACCTCGCTCCAGCCCGAGCCGAGGACAAGCCCCGCAGTGGGCCGCGCCTCCGGCCAGCGATCACGGACGAAAGCGGCGGCGGTTTCAAGAACGGTCAGGTCAATCTGCATGTGCACTCCTTTCAGAGAATGGAATCGTTGATGAGCGTCGGGGCGGACACCGGCTCGTCCACCAGTTCGAAAGCGGAGGCCAGCTCCTGGATGGCGCTCTCCAACGCGGCCTCGCTGTTGGCGTGCAGGCGCAGCAGAGGCTCACCCTTCTTGACCGGCTCGCCAATCTTGCGAAGGCCAGAGATACCAACGGCAAAGTCCACGCTGTCGGTGGTCTTGCGTCGGCCCGCGCCCAGCACGGCGCAGGCCCGGCCAATGGCGTTGGCGTTGACGGCGCGGATGTTCCCATCGCGTGGCGCGGGGTAGGGTCGCTCGATGGAGGCCGTCGGCAGGCGGCTGTAGTCGTCCAGTGTGTCAGGATCGCCCCCTTGCAGGCGGACCATCTCCTTGAATCGCTGCAAGGCTTCTCCGTTGTCGATCTTCTCCTGCAACAGGGCGAGTGCTTCGGGCTGCTTCTCGCAGATACCGGTCAGTTGCAGCATCTGCGCGCAGAGGGCCATGGTCACCTCCATGAGGTCGTCCGGCCCGCGGCCCGCCAGGCACTCGACCGATTCGATGACTTCGAGCGCGTTGCCGGCACAGCGCCCGAGCGGCTGGTTCATGTCTGTGATGAGTGCGCCCATTTTCTTGCCCATACGGCGGCCCACGGCCACCAGCGTATCGGCCAGCTCGCGCGCCTGCTCCATCGTCTTCATGAAGGCGCCTTCGCCCCACTTCACGTCCAGCACCAGTGCGTCGATCCCCTCGGCGAGTTTCTTCGACATGATGCTCCCGGTAATCAACGGGATGGAAGGGACGGTGCCTGTGACATCGCGCAGGGCATAGAGCTTTTTGTCGGCGGGCGCCAACTGGCCGGTCTGCCCGATGATGCAGCAACCGCACGCTTTCAGAACCTCCAGAAACTCCGCCTCGCTGAGGTCCGTACGATAGCCGGGAATCGATTCGAGCTTGTCGAGTGTCCCGCCGGTGATGCCGAGCCCGCGCCCGCTGATCATGGGGACCGCAACCCCGCAGCAGGCGACGAGCGGCGCGAGGACGAGCGACACCTTATCGCCCACGCCACCGGTGGAGTGTTTGTCTACCTTCGGGAGGGTCAGCGAAGAGGTATCCACCAGATCGCCTGAGCGCATCATGACGTCGGTGAGACACGCCGTTTCATCCAGGGTCATGCCTTGAAAATAGATGGCCATAGCCATGGCGGCCATCTGGTAATC
>SLOV01000196.1 GCA_007132345.1 Kiritimatiellia bacterium | reverse complement strand
GTAGAGCAGCACATTGTCGCCACCCTTACTCGAACACACTTCATCGACCCGCTTAACCGTTGCTCAACAAGCACTTGTCGACGAAGCGAGTCGATGAAGTGGTTCCGATAAAGCGTGGCGCTTCAGAATGCGATGAAGTGTCGTTTTGCACCCACCGGTTGCTATCGACCAAAGTGCAAATTCCTCGATGTGCGCACCTGCTGGTGTAGGACGGTCTTCCAAGGCCGTCCATCAGAGCGCGTTTGGCTTATAGGCTTCGGGCGACGGGCAGTCGCTGCGCGACATGCCCATCCTCCATCTTTGCGAGACGCGCACTTGACGATTTCTCGTCGGATGCAGCGGACGCGCTCTTGGCCTCAACGGGACACTGAACACCGACCTGTCCGCCGTAGCTTTAGCGAAGGAGGAACACTGAACACCCTCTCCCCCCGAAACCCGACACCCGCCTGCCCTGCGTAGCCTTTGGCGAAGCAGGGAAACCCGGCACCCACTCCCCCCTTCCCTCTTGCCATCCCATCCCTCCCGGCGCTATAGTGCGGTCAATGACGCCAACCTCTCATCGTTCCGGGTCCGCTCTGCTGGGGGCGCTTATGCTGGTGGCGACGATCGCCTTTGTCGGGTTGATCGCGCTTCAGATCATGGAGCTGCTGCACTACCAGAGCGCGCCATCGGTTTGGCCGGGCTGAGCGCGGCAGCGGCACGTTCCTCCAGCGCCCGCTCGTAGGCCTGCATGGCTGCGGGCAACATGCGCTGCAACTGCACGTGACGGTCGCGGTAAGTCGGGTGCGTATCAAAGATGCTGCCTCGCCCCATGGACTCTTGTTTTTCCATGGCACGTTCCCAGATGGCCAGCGCCGCGCGTGGATCGTAACCGGCCCGCGCCATATACATGAGTCCCACGCGATCCGCCTCCGCTTCGTCCGCCCGCGAATAGGCGGGCAGCCAGACCGCGCCCGCCACCATGAACCCAGTGCGAACCAAGTCCGCGGTGGATGCGTGGCCGGCGCCGACCACCAGCGCACCGGCGATCTCGGCCAGAATACTGGCACTCTGCATGGCGCTGAGGCGGCGCGTGGTGTGGCGGGAGGTAATGTGGGCGATCTCGTGCGCAATCACCGCGGCCAGTTCGTCATCGTTCTGCACCAGCCCGACCTCGGGGTCGTAGAGTCCTTCGAAAACCATAATGGCGCCGCCGGGCGCCGCCGCGGCGTTGACCATGTTCGTGTGGTAGAGCGTCACGGTGTAGGGCAAGTCGGGCATCCGCGACACGGCCCCAATCCGCTCGACCATATATTCTAAGCGGATTAGCCGAACGCGGTCCTGGTTGATCGGGACGCCCGCCGCCTCCATCGCTTCGTTGTTGGCCTGCAGGGCTGCCTGGCCCAGTTCGATATCCTGCTGAATCGAAAAGAAGTTTACACCGCGCGCTCCGCCGCCCGGTGTTGCGCAGCCCGCCATGACCACCACCAGGAGCAGCCACGCTACTCTTGCGCAAAATCGTCGAAGAATCTTCATGCTCATATCCCTATTCTAACCTGCGTCAAAGACAAGCGCCACTCCTGTCCGCTGGACGCCAGACGTTTTCCAGGTATGCTTCGGCGCTCAACTCGCATCCTCTGCATGAAACCCATGAAGCCAAATCCCCACGCCTACGCGCGCCGCCACCTCGGCCCATCCCCGCAGGAGATCGCCGACATGCTCCGCGCGGTTGGCGCAGCGTCCCTGGACACGCTGATGGACGAAACCGTGCCCGCTTCTATTCGACTCGAACGTCCGTTGCAGCTTCCAGACGCCGAGAGCGAGGCGGCCTTTCACCGCCACATGCGGACCCTGGAAGCTCAGAACAAGCTGACCCGCTGCTTCATCGGCCAGGGCTACGCGCCCTGCATCACCCCTCCGCCGATCCTGCGGAACGTGATGGAGAACCCGGGCTGGTACACCCCCTACACCCCTTACCAGGCGGAAATCGCGCAGGGCCGCCTGGAAGCCCTGCTCAACTTCCAGACCGTCATTACCGACCTGACCGGCCTGCCCGTTGCCAACGCCTCGCTGCTCGACGAGGCCACCGCTGCCGCGGAAGCCATGACCCTCATCTTCCGTGTGCAGCGTCGGCGCGGACGCCAGGAGGAGCGCACCGTCTTTCTCGTCTCCGACCGCGTGTTTCCCCAGACCCTCGACGTGCTCCAAACGCGCGCCGCTCCGCTCGGCATCGAACTGCGGGTTGCGCCGCCCGACGCCTTCGAATTCGGCCCGGGCGTTTTCGGTGCGCTGCTCCAATCCCCCGACGCCCACGGTGAAGTGCACGACCTCGCCCCGCTCATCGAAGCCGCCCACGCCGCCGACGCGCGCGTGGCCGTGGCCACCGATCTGTTGAGCCTGACCCTCCTGCGCCCGCCCGGCGAAATGGGCGCCGACGTCGTGCTGGGCAACAGCCAGCGCTTCGGCGTGCCCATGGGCTACGGTGGCCCGCACGCTGCCTTCTTTGCCACGCGCCAGGAGTTCGTACGCGAAATGCCGGGGCGCGTCATCGGCATCTCCGTCGATGCCGAAGGCCAGCCCGCCTACCGCATGGCCTTGCAGACCCGCGAGCAGCACATCCGCCGCGAGAAGGCCAAGTCGAACATCTGCACCGCCCAGGCCCTGCTCGCCAATATGGCCGGGTTTTATGCGGTCTATCACGGCCCCGACGGCCTCGCCGCCATCGCCGCCCTGATCCACCGCCAGGCCGCGGCGCTGGAGCAGGCGCTCACCGCCCTGGGCTATCGGCAAAGCAACACCGCTTATTTCGACACCCTCCGCATCGAATGCGGCGGGGAACGCGAAAGGATCCTCGCCCTTGCGGAGCAAGCCGACCTGACCTTCCACAACGCCCCCGACGGGACGATCGGCATCGCCATCGGCGAAGGTGTCGAGACCGCCGACCTCGACGAAATCGCCGCCATCTTCGCCGCGGCCCGGAACCTCGTGCCCCCTGCCCCACTCGATCCAGAAGCAGCTCGGGAGCGCTTCCCGGAACCCCTGCGCCGGACCACGCCCTATCTCCAGCATCCCGTCTTCCACGCCTAT
>SLOV01000284.1 GCA_007132345.1 Kiritimatiellia bacterium | reverse complement strand
GATTGGCGTGCACGAGTAGGTGTACGAGTACGGGGGCAAATAGGGAGATAGGCATTCAACCATGAGAACCTGAGCGTTTATCGGGTGGCCGTAACTCACTGCACTCGTACTCGAACCGCCTGAAACACGGCGTGTCCGGCTCGGGTAGCCGAGCCGCTCCGGTCGTGGATTCTTCCAAACAGCGCGCAGCCCCACACCTGATCTCCGCCCTCAGCCCTCCGATTTCCGCCCTCAGCTTTCAGCTTTCCGCCCTCAGCCCTCCGATCTCCGCCCTCAGCCCTCCGATCTCCGCCTCCGCCCTCGCCTACAGCATCTTCATCGTGCCGCGCGAGAAGGGGATATCGAGGACCATGATCATGGCGCCCAGGGTCTTGTCGAGGTCGCCGGTAATCTCCTCAATGCCCTGCGCCACGCGTTGCACCTGATCTTCGGGCACGGGGACCAGAAGGGTGCGGCTCCGGTTCCGATCTTCACGCATGAAGCTGACAAACGATGAGAAGAGCGGGATGCTTGAAATATAGTGGCCCATGCCCACCGAGTCGATGACCGTGGCGCCATCGATGCCCTCTTGCAGGAAGAGTTCCAGCAAATCGTAGAACTTCTCCTCGGCATACAGGATCACGACCATGAGCTTCAGCTTCTCCTGCAGGCGCGCCGGCTTCTCGTCGGTGGTCCGACTCAGAAAAGATTCGTAGAGCACCGGGCCGGTCGCAGCGAGGCGGAGTTCGTTCACCACGTTGGTCCGCGCAATCACGTTGGAGAGAGCCGCAAGGGTGCGGAGGTGTTCCTTGACCTGCTTGGCGGGAGCGAACAGTGCGAAGAAGACGGACACCTTCTTCTTGTCGACGGCGGCAAATTCCACCGGACGCCGCGTGGTGACGATGAAGAAGACGAAGTTTTCGAGGCGGTCGAGTCGGGCGTGGGGAATCGCCACGCCCCCGCCGAGGCCGGTGCTTCCCTGCGCCTCCCGGTCCGCGAGCGCCTTATAGATGTCTGCTTCGCTGTATTCCCGCATCGCAGGCGAGGAATGTGCCTGGCGTGCCAGAATATGCAGCACGTCGTCACCGGTCTTGGCCGGGACACTGGCGAGGCAGGCGGACTCGCAGGTGATTTCGTAGAAATTCATGAGGGGGTTGTCTCCTCCGTCCGGTTTCCGCGCAGAATCGCAAACTTCAAAAGCGGGGGGCCGACCAATTCGTTTACGAAGACGGACATCAACACGATATTGACCATGGCATTGACCGTATCCAACTGCCCCTCCGTGAGCCGTTGCATGACGGGCGAGGTCTGGATCAGAAGGACCAGGCCCAAGGCGACCCCGGCCTGGGGCAACATGCACCAGCCGAGATTGGCGCGAATCGGATCGCCAATGCCGCTGAGGGCGCAGCCGGCCCAGGCCCCGTAATACTTCCCGACCGCGCGCACCAGGATGTAAGCGCCGCCCAGCAGCGCGAGTTCGGCACGGAAGATGACCTGCAGATTCAGTTCGGTTCCGGCAATGACGAAGAAGAGGGCGTAGAGCGGCGGCGTCAACGGTTCGAGAATACGGAAGAGGCGGTGGTTGCGCGCCGAGAGGTTGATCAGCACGCAGCCCATGGTCATGTTGGCCAGCAGCGGGGAAAGATGAAAGATGATCGAGGTGGCCGTGACCATAAAGATGACGCCGAGCAGGAGGATCACCAACTCGTTATGACCATTCTTGTTGCGCGTGATCCGATGCAGCAACAGCCCGCCCGCCACGCCAAGGGCCAGCGAAATACCGACTTCGCGCAGCGCAAAGAGGACGTCGGATCTGCCGTCGCCCGGCGCACCGAGCAGCTTACCAACAAAAGAAAGAATCAGGCCGAAGAGCAGCAGGCAGGCGGCATCGCCAAGCGCAATGACGCTGTGGATGTAGTCGACGAATTTGCCGCGCGCGCGCATCGATTGCGAAATCGCGAGGGAAGCCGCGGGCGCCGTCGTCGTGGCGATGGCGCCCAGCAGTAAAGCAAAGGGCGGCTCCATCCCGAAAAGGATCATGGTAATCGTCACCATGGCCAGGGTCACAAAGACCTGCACGGCATTGATCGTGGCCGTAGCACGTCCGATTCGGCGCAACTTGGAGACGGAAAACTCCACGCCGATCGCCAGCGCGATCAGGCCGAGGGCGGTTTCGGTGATAATCACAAACGACTCGTTCATGGTGGCGGGGAAAATGCCGGTGACGGACTCCCCCACCAGCAGGCCGGCAATGATGTAGCCCGTGATCTCCGGCAGCCGCGCGCGCGCGGCGAGTTTGCCAATGAGATAGCCCAGCATGAGCAGCAGCCCGGCAGCGAACATGGGGTGCTCCCCAAGGACCGATGTGAAATCGTTCAGGGTTGCCAGGAGTGCGTTCATTGCCAAAGCCGGGTGGCCGCCGCGGCCAACGCCGCGGTTCGGTCAGTCATGGGTATCGATATCCGCTGGCGCATGCAGATGCTCGGTCGAGCCAGGGGTCGAGAAGACCTTATAGATGCACCAGGACAGCAGACCGGTCATCCCTCCAATGGCCAGACACATGATGATCCAACCGGCGGTTGTCATAACGCATTCTCCTCTGCACTCCACTTCTGATTCGCCCGCGACACCACAAACGCAAAGAAAGTCAGCACAATCAGAATGAGCCCCACCGACATGGTCACAATCGGCGGCCCCTCTTCCGGCAGCGTGAAGATGGCTTTGAGCCGTCCGCCCAGCTCCTGTCGGCACCAGACCAGAAAGACGGTCAGCAGGAAGGCGGGAGAGATATATTTGATGACGAACTTCAAGAACGAGGGCAGCCGGATTTCGGCGCCACGCTGCAGTTCCTCGAATCCCTTATCCACCCCCAGCACCCAACCAAAAACGATCGTCTGCACCGTCGCGAAGATGAAGATAAAGAAGTTCGCCATCCAGAAATCGACGGTGTCCATCGCCGCAAACCCTTCCGAGAAGTAGACGATGAAGAGACAACCCATCAGGGTAATGATCCCCAGAATCGCGACCGACGGCTTTCGCGTGAGCCCCAGCCCCTCTTCGAGCAGCGCGATCGATGGCTGCAACATG
>SLOV01000410.1 GCA_007132345.1 Kiritimatiellia bacterium | reverse complement strand
CCACAGCAGTTCGTCCAACGGCTCGAGCACGAAGGACACATCGGTTCAAAGAATACGATCTTCAAGGTCGAGGGCAGTCCGATTTTCGGACTCTGGCGGTAGCAGAATCGGACCGATTCCGCCTTGGTGAGTTGCTCGGCACTTTCGGGTGAGCCTCCATAAAAGTTTCTCCGCCAGTGGGTTGCGCCATACCGCCTCCGCCTCTGGCACGCCCGTTGGCATGGCCGCTGCAAATGCATGCAACCGCAGCGGAAAGCACCAACCAACGGAGGAGAAACCATGAACCGCATTCGTAAGATCTACCAGACACTCGATGATGTCGAAACGCAGTCCCCGAAATCCCTGAACCGCCAATTCGGATTCGATTTCGTTGCCTCGACAGGGCCCGCCATGCTGATCGGAATTGTCGTCCTGTTCCAGACTGCGTTCAACCAGCAGCGGGACAACCGGGCGACTCTCGCAACGACGGCGGCCACATTGCCCTTTCACGCGGCGCCTGGGGCCGCGCCTTCTGGCATGACGGAGTCCGCGGCTCGATTGCCGTCGATACCTCCCGCTTCTGTGCCGCGTCTTGCGCTTGCGTCTATCGTCACGGGCCTCCACACGCCGGACGGGATCGCCATCGATACCGTGAGCGGGCACATCTATGTCAGCGAGGAAGATGTGGGCCGCATCGTGCGGATCGATGGCGAGTCGATCCACGTGGTCGTCGATTCGAACACGCCGATCTTCACATCACGCGCCGGACGCGAGGCGCCCGCAACAGCGCTGCGCTTTCCAGAAGGTCTGGCGCTGGGCCTTGACGGCACGCTGTATGTGGCCGAGGACATCCCGGGTGGCAGGCTGATCCAGTTTGTGTTCGATATCGAAGGCGATGCCGCATGGGGCAGGGAAGTGCCACTGCCCTTCGGACGCCACGATTTCGCGTGGGAGAGCGTGGCCGTGGGGCCTCAGGGTGAGCTGCTGCTTGCCGGCTCAACCGTGGAGCATGTAGTCGCCAGCGGCGAGCCTGGCATTTTCGAGGGCCTGCTGCTCTATCGCGATGAATCCGGCGCCTGGTGGGAAGCGCATCGCCGCCCCATGGTCGCCTTCTCGTGCGCGGCCTTTTCGGAGTGTGGTGGCATTGCCGCCTATGGCTGTGAAGTCACCGGGGAGATCGGGTGGCTTGACCTGACGCAGCGAACCCTGCGCAGTGCCGCCAGCTCGCATCGCTTCCGCTCACCCGAAGGACTCTGTTTCCTGCCCGACGGCACGTTGCTCATCGCGGAAGAGGCTGGCCAGATCCTGCACCTGGACCCGGCAACAGACCGGGTGGAAACGATTCAAGCCGGGCTCGGCGCCATCGAGTCCGTGGCGTGGAATCCGGTGACACGGGAAGTCCTCGTTACCGGCGACGAACATGGCGAATTGCTCCGGTTCCGCGTTGAGCACGTGTCGCTTGCAAAGCCGGTGCCGTTCCGCGGCCGATTCGAAAGCGATGAGACCGCCGCCTATCCATTCATTCCCGACACCTGCCCCGTCTACCTCGAAGAGGTGTTGAAGATGGCGGGCCATGACCCGGCGGAGGAATCATTCGCCGACCTGGCGTCGCGTCTCTCGATTCTTGCAGTGGATGCGCGCGCCACCTTGCTGAACGAGGATGCGGGCGATGTGGATGCATACGACCATGTCCAGTTCGTGATTTTCCACCCCGGCATGATGGGCATCGATTTCCCCGGCCTCGTGGCGCCGATCAGCGGTTTTGCGGCCCGCCAGCAGTCCGGGGCGCTGACGCGCACTGTTCTGGAATCGCGCGAATTCCTGCATGCCGATTTCGCCACCACCATGATCCAGGCGATGGGGGCTGGCACCATTTCGATTCCCTACGCGGGCCCGGCAGCCCTGTTGAATGGCGCGGCGTTCGCTTCATTCCTGGGGCTGGGCCGCACGCCGGACTTCTGTTTCAACATCAACCCGTACGAGCCTGAAGAGAGCCGGATGACCGTTCTCCAGACGAACGGCGACATTCACCACTATCGTCTTGATTTCATCGAATCCACTGAAAACCGGGATTGGGTCGTTGCCATGACGCCGAAACCGGCGGCGCGGTGGAACCAACTCTCCGCGGCCCATCACATGGCCGATATGCGGGCGAACCGTCCGCTGCAAGTGGCTGCGTTGACCTCAGCGCTGCTCCCCTGAACCTCGGATCATCCCATAGGAGGACCTTCCCATGATCCAGTGGTACCATCGCAATCTTTCTTCCGAGGATTTCCCTCGACTCCCGATCTTCAAGCAGCGCCCCTGGCAACACGCGGTGCTGGCCCGCGAACTGAGCGGTCCGGCAGGTATGGGTCTGCATCCCCAGACGGGCGTCCTCTTCGTTGCGGAACCTTCACGGAACCAGTTGCAAATGTTCCGCACGGCATCGAGCGGCTGGCGTGATGGTCAGCGTTGCTATCTCGGGACCCTTTCCTGCGTAGAGACCGGGCTTCCCTGGGGGCCTGGTGAGCGCAGAATCCGCCGACCGGAGCGACTCGTGTTCGACTCGGCAGGGCGCCTCTTTGTGATGGAGTCCTGTCGCGGGGGCCGGATTCTCTGCTTCGATGCATGTTGCGGTATTCCGATTAACGCCGAGACCGTCGCCTGGGCGTCGCCCGACCACAGCCGCCGCTTTACGGGCTTGTCGCTCGACGATCAGGAACGCCCGGTCGTCGCTTCGTTTGCCGTCGAGGACATGGACCCTGCATTGAAGGTAGAGGTTTTCGAGCAACGGGAACCGGGAGAGTGGGAGGTAGCGGGGGAAGACTTTCGCTTGATATCCCTATATGGCTGGCCGCGGAATGGGCGTCATTACGGGCTCGCTCCCGGAGCGGATCACGACTTGCAGGGGTGTGCCGGCGTCGAGAGCGAAGATTGGGCAAGGGAGGTGGCCACTTTCTTCTATCGCCTTGGCTCCTACGGTCCAGTGGGCGGTGTGGCGGCCGACTTGAATCATGGGTTGGTCTACCTTTCGCTTCGAGAAGAGGGCATCGTTCTCTGCCTTTCGCAGGAAAAGGTGCCAGACCGAACGGTAGCCGGCTTGGTGTGAGGTTCAGGGGTCGATGAACTCGATTTGCGCGGCGTGGTCGATTGTGATCTGCGGGGTGCCGCGAAACCGGAGCACGCGACCGGTCACCCGGATGTGCCGTCCCAGGAAATACACATCCGGCGACTCTGGCCACGCATCGAAAAGATGCGGCAGCATGGGCAGGTGAAAGGTTCCGCCGGAACCCGGCGCATCGGTGAAATCCAGAAAACAGAGATTCTCCCGCATCTCCGTGCGCACGACCCGTCCGCTGACGCGGCGCACTTCACCGATATATTCCGCGGCGAAACGCCAATCGATATCTGCGCCGGCTCCCTCCGCGAGCCACTGTGGAGGCTGGATTTGCGTATCGGGGAGAAATTCCAGTTGTTGCGGCCAACTCAAGACCATCTGCGGCCATCCACGATGCTGCGCCAGCGTGCCATGCACGCGCAACCTGCGGCCCGGCAGAGATCGTTCCGGTTCGGTGCCGAGTAGCGGCAGGAAGGCATCATAATCGCTTGCGTAGATCAGGGCGTAAAAAGAGGCGCCACGCTCCCCGAAATTGATGAAAAGGTGTGAGCGGGTTCGATTCCACGCGCACGAAGTCACTACGCCTACCACGTCCACTTCCTGGCCTACGGCCTCAAGGAGCGATTCGTGATCCTCGGCCGACAGAGAACGGGAAGGGTCGCGTGCGACCCCGTCCATCGCTCCGCCGGGGGCGCCGTCCAGAACTCCAGTAAACTCCGTTTCGACGTCGGTGAGTAATCCGGCCGCCACACCTCCAGCCGGAATGTCTTCGAGCGTGATTCCCATGGCCAGAAGCGCTTGCCCCTGGTTGGGGTCATCCGGCAGGGCGATGCGTTCTGAGAGTAAAGCGAAGATCTCCTCTCTGGCCGCGGCCATCGCCTGCTCCGCAGCCGTCACATCGCCCGCGAGGGCGAGCGCCCTTGCGCGAAGGCCCATCAGGCGAGCGGCATAATAGCGAACGATGGCGGTTGGCTCCGGCCAGGCCGCAAGGAGGGCGCCGGTTGTATCGGCAATTTCCGAAAAGCCGCTCAACCGTTCTGCCTCGGCCAGCGTGTCGAGTCGGAAGACCCCCTGGCACACCAGCATGGTGCGGACATCCGCATTGTCCGGCATGTCGCCAAACTGTGCAGTGAGCGTGTTGACCGCTGTTTCGTAGGCTTCCAGCGCTTCGTCGAAACGGGCGTGCCGGTGGGCCAGAGCACCACGGAGATTATGGAAAAAGGCGATGGTGCGGGCCGCCCGCGTGGGGTCGCGGCTTAGACGGGCGAAGATTTCAATCTGACCGGCGGCCTCCTGGAGTGTGCGTTCGGCTTCTCCAAGATGGCCCATGCGAAGATAGAATTGGGTCAACTGGTGCAGGCTGAAGAGCAGCGCGCGCCGCGCGCCCGGATCGTGTGGCGTCTGTTCGACCAACTGCCGTTTCAGGTTGCAGGCTGCCAACTCGGTTTCGATGGCCATCTCCATGTTGCCCATGGCGGCAAAACTCTTGGCCAGTTCACTGGAACTATATGCGAGGGCGCGCTGAGCCGCCGGGTTGTCCGGTCCCTCCGCGGCAAGGCGCTCGTTGATGGCGTTCGCGCGCTGCTGCAACTCGACCGCGGCAAATACGCTGCCGTGACTGTCCCGCAGCATCTTTGCGTAGTCGCTCCACTGCCGTGCCAGCATTTGCAGGGTCAGTGTGTCGTCCGGGTGATCCTGCTGCTGTCGCAGGTTGATCTCGAAGGCGCGTTGCTCCCATTCCATGGCTTCGGAAATCTCGCCGTTGGCCCGCGCGAGGCGCGCCGCCAGGCGGTAGCCATACGCAGTTGAAACGCGATACTGTCCATTCTCGGGGTGCAGCGCCCTCAACCGCTCCTTGATCTCGAGCGCGGTGGAAAGGTGTCGCGCCGCTTCGTCCAGTGCCCCTTCTTCCATGGCAATGCGTCCCAACTGGTCATGGCCCATGGCCAGCATCATGGCGGTCCAGTCATCGTCGGGGCGCTTTTCCAGAATGGCCTGTTGCAGGAGGATGGCGCGCCCGATGTTCCAGCGGGCTTCCGCGGTGTCTTCCAGTGCCACATCCTGCTCCGCCAGTACGGTCAGCACACGGCTCAGGTCCACCTGTAAATCGATGTCGTCCGGGGCGCGTTGCAAGAGCTCTTCGTAAAAATCGCGGGCGTTTCGCAGCAACATGCGTCGCATCCGCGTTGTTCCGGGCTGTGCGCCGAGCCCCCGGTCCCCGAGGCGGGCCAGAAATTCCTGCACCGCGCCCCGCGCCAGGCGGAAATTCTCCTGAGCCACGTCGCGCTCGCGCCGGATACGCGCCACACTCAGGCCCGCGCCAGCACCCAGCGTCAGGGCCACCAGCAGGGCCACCCCAACGGCAATGCGGTGGCGCGCCAGCCAGAGACGAAGCACATACCCTGGCGTCATCGGCTGTGCATTGACCGGTCGCCGGTTCAGGTAGCGCCGCAGATCGGCGGCCAGGCCCGCGGCGGTGATGTAGCGCCGTTCCTTGTCGCGCGCCAGTGCCTTGAGCAGGATTGCTTCCACGTCGCGGTGCATGCGCGGCACGTGGCGGGTGGGGCGCGTCGCATCCGTTTCCGCGATGGCGCGCAGCAGACGGACCAGTCCGCCGCCAGGCGGGTGCGGCAAGTGCCCCGTCAAGATTTCGTAGAGCATGACGCCGAGGCTGTAGACATCCGTTCGGGTATCGAGCCGCCCCGTCTCGCCCCGCGCCTGTTCTGGCGACATGTACTGCGGCGTTCCCGCGATGGCGCCTTCTACGGTCATGTCCGACGTTTCTTCCGTCGGTTTCGCCAGCCCGAAGTCGAGGATGAACGGGGAGCCATCCGTGGTGACCAGAATATTGGACGGTTTCAGATCGCGGTGGATGATGCCGTTGATATGGGCGTGCTGAACCGCTTCGCAGATCGTCTCGAAGAGGCGGAGCCGCTGGAGCACCGTGGGCTGCGTCTCCGTGATATACCGGTCGAGGGGGCGCCCCTGCACGTACTGCATGGCGTAGTAGTAGGAGCCGTGCCGGAGGCCGCTATCATAGACGCGGGCGATATTGGGGTGTTCCAGCCGCGCCGCGATCTCGATCTCCCGCTCGAAGCGCCGCCGCATGGCAGGCGATGCCAGCCAGCTCTCCGGCAGAAATTTCAGGGCCACATCGCGTTGCGTACTGAGCTGCGTAGCACGCCACACCGCACCCATCGCCCCTTCGCCAATCTGTTCGTGCACGGTATAGCCGGGCACGTCTGGCTTCCCCGAAACATTGTCCTTCGGCACTCCACCCTCTTCGGGCCTGCCGTCATCGATCTCTGTTGCCGTGTTCTCGTGCATGTTCCTCAGGATAAGAGACCCAATCGTGTAGGGCCGCCAACGGTATTAGATTTCCGGGTAGGCGCTAACAAAAGAACCTCCGCTCCGATTGACGAACAAGCCAACGTCGTGGCCCCGGAAATGCAGTTTCCCGGCATGGTTGCCCGCATAGTGGGCCACCATACAAAGCGCCATGAGCCCTTCCGGAGAGCATCCGTTAAAGAAGCCGCATTTCTGCTTGCGCAGCTCAACAAGAACGCGGTTTTCGCCGGGAACGCTAAGTTGCATTTGAAGATCCAACGCGATGGCCTCTGGTAGGCAGGGGCCCTTCCTGCTGAACGATGAATCATAGCGGAGTCCGCCAGAATCAATGCGCCCCCGCGCATCTAGATTGTTGCTGTCAGTAAATGCCTTATACCAGAAATGATATCCACCGAGGGTGCGCTCGGAAGACCGATAGTCGCCAACGAACAAATGCAGAAAGGGTGGATTAAAATCAACATTATCGAGACGGTAGAGGAGCATCAGGTCGTCCACAAGGGCCATCAAAAGTACCACATAGGAAGGCAACTCATCGGCAGAAGACTTCAGGAAGTGCCCAAGGCTATCTCTTGCCTTGTCCGCAGGAAGGTCGAAGAACTGCTGGTCGAGGCCGGGGGTCGTTCCATTCCCAAGAGGATGGATAAGAGTCTTGTGAGAGCTTTGCGCCTCAGCAATCAGTTCTTTGATGACCTCGGTGGCTGGCGGCGACTTATCCGAGCTTCGGAAGCGTTGGATTAGATCTTTTGTCGAAGGAAGAGTAACACGCCCCGGTGCAGTAAGTTGCATGCAATCGGTCGAATGGAACCAGAACCTGTATACGAATTCCTGCCACGTGAACCTGTTGGTGTTAAGCCAATCCAGACTCGGTAGGCGTAGGCTGCGCAAGATATCTCGCACGCGATACATCACTTTGCTGCGCAGGACCTCGTTAGCGAAGTCGCATACCGACTGTATATAGGCCGATCTTTCACTCGAGGCGTTGTTTCGGGGCGCATTGGAGTACCGGACAGCAGCGCTGACGAGTTCATCAAAAAGCATATACGTGCGGGGGGGCTGACCATCTGACCAGGCAATCGGCCCGGGAAAGAGCTTGGAGAGGGGTACTGGACTTCGTCGAGTGCCAATCTGAATGGCCTGCTCATTGACAACGAACGACGAGACGCCCGGTGGTTGTTGCTCTGTTGGCAGGAGGGGCTTTGCACCCGAATGCCGTTGGTCAATATTCCAAAGCTCTTGTAGCCAGGAAGAATTGGCGGAAGCTGGTCGACAATGCATGTGCACGTTGATGCGCGCCGTAGATATAATGACGCGGCACGGTTCTAGCTATCCTTGTCCGGGAGGTCTGATAGGCTTGCCCCTTTGCTTGTTGACGGTTTCTCGCGTCTTGAAGCAGTTGGCATAGTAGCCCAGAATGTCATCGATAGCATTTGCGGACCAGAAGTGTGCGAAATAGTGCATGGCGAACTTGAGTTCCACCTGGTATCTGCTGACCTTGTAGAACTCGGCTCCGTTTGGTTTATTGTTAGCAAGTCTTCTCAGTACGTTGAGAAGCGTATCACTCGGACTCTTGATATGGTTCGCCTTAATCGGATCAACATTTTCGAGAATGTACCCATCTTTATCATACAGTACAATGATTCCCGAGCACTGCAGTTTTGTGACTTCTTTTGTTTTGAAGTAAATCCATTCCTTCTTGGGGTCAGGGCCCGAAAGGCGGCGGTCCGGAATGGGTCGGTTGTTTGCGATCAGAAGTTCAAGATACTTCCCATTGGAGCGATTACTTTTGAAGCTATCGTGAATTTTGATCGCGGCAAGGTTCAAAGGACGTCCGGCCATGCACAGTCGCATTCGAAAACCAGGCGGCAATCTGCCTTTGCCGGGGCCTTCGGGCAATTTCCGCGGCTTGCGTTCTTTGTCTCTATGCCTCCTCCCTTTCTTTGATGAGGAACAGTTTGCAGATGCACTTCCACCAGTCGAGCTATCATTATGCACTGCATTATCAGCGTCGCGTTCAGAACTATCCCCGGAGTCGCTCATCATTCCTCCTCGCAATCGGCAGACACATCGCAGGTTGAAAAGAGATATCGGGACAAATCCGAACTGCAAGGAGGGCGTTGTGCTTCTTTACCCTGTAAGGGGAGGTTCGTGCTTCACTATCCCGCAAGGAAACGCTCTCACAAACCAGTTTGGAAATTAGTCCCGAAATCTCAATCTCACGGAGACTATGCATGCGGCAGGATTCAGATCGCAAGCACAAAATATGGGAAAATATTATGGGAGGTAACGCAGTGCGGCAGAAGTAGAAACGCATCCATGGTCGTGCCGGGATGCGGAGAGTCCTGAAATGTCTGTAAACAGATTCTGGCGTGGTTGCCGGAGAGAGGCACGACGGTAGGCATGGGGTGGATGGCAGATCGACTCAGCATGAAGCATCAGAGAAACGCATTACGGGCCGTGAGTCGATTTCGGACATCTCAGGGAAAAGCAGAGCGTATGTGGCGCAGGAAGAGGTCACAATACATCGACCCCTTTTCGCTCACCAACCGGAGCGGCTCGGCTTCCCGAGCCGGATAACCCAACCGGAGCGACTCGGCTCCTTACCGCCCGTCGTCCGCTGTCAGCTTCCCGATCCGTACGCGCGCCCTCACAATCACCCCGATAGACAGACTCCCGCGCACATTCGAGAGTCTTTCCGCGGCTCTGTGCCGAACAGGCAGGTGCCCCAGGCAACCGCTTCCTGCTTTTCGGGCTGACGCCGACCCTCTAGAGTCCGCGCGTGAATTCAGCCAATGAAGAGAACGATCCGCGGATTGCGCGCACCCTGCGACTGTCGATTTTAGACGGATTCTCCTGGTCCGTCATGACCGGCTTCGGTGACATGTTCATTGCGCCATTTGCCATCTTTCTTGGCGCCAGCAACCGGGCCGTGGCCTTGATCGCCACCATGCCCCACCTGCTCGGCAGCCTGGCGCAGATGGCCGGGGCGCATTGGGCGGACCGGCTGAAGAAGCGGCGCGGGCTCATGGTTCCCCTCGCAACCCTCCAGGCAATTCTTTTCCTGCCCCTCGTGGTGGCGCCTCTGAGATGGGACAACTTCGCGATTCCCCTTCTCCTCTTCTTTGCGGCGCTCACCCTTATGGCGGGGCATGCCGTAATCCCCGTGTGGCTCAGCATGATGGGCGACATTGTGCCCAGCGCGCGGCGCGGCGATTACTTCGGCCAGCGGGGGCGCGTCGTCATTCTGGGAATCTTTGCCTCTCACCTGCTGGCCGGCGGGGTCCTGACGCTCTTCCAACGCCATCACCACGCGGCTGCCGGGTTCGTCACGGTCTTCCTCGTCGCATCCGTTGCCAGGCTGATCTCCGTGCGGCTGCTCGTGCTGCACGACGATCCGCCCTACGATCCACCGGCCGACACCTATTTCTCGTTCTTCCAGTTCCTCCGGCGTCTGCCCCACTCCAACTTCGCACGCTTCGCCCTGTTCCAGGCGCTGATGATCGGGACCACAAATATTGCCGCCCCCTTCTTTGCCGTGTACATGCTCCGCGACCTGGGCTGGACCTATGCACAGTTCACCGTCAACGCCGCTGCCTTCCTCATGACTCAGTTCATCATGATCCGGTGGTGGGGCCGCATCGGCGACCGGCACGGCAACCGCACCGTGGTCATCGCCACGACGATCATCCTCACGGTTCTTCCCCTCCTCTGGATGATCAGTCCCAACTACATCTACCTGCTCTGGGTTCAGTGCGTGGCAGGGGTCGGCTGGTCCGGTTTCGGGATTTCCGTTCAGAACTACACCTTCGATGCGGTCAGTCCACCCAAGCGGGCGCGTGTGGCTTCCTACGTCAGTCTGCTGAACGGCATCTGCGCCCTCATCGGCGGCACAGTGATCGGGGCATGGCTGGCCAACCATCTTCCCGCCTCTTGCACCTTCGGTGCTGTCGAGGTGCGATTCGTTTCTTCATTGCCCTGGGTGTTTCTGGCTTCTTCCCTGGCGCGGGGCCTCGCCGTGCTCGTCATGGTCCGCCACTTCCGCGAAGTACGTGAGGTCGCCGAGCCGGTACACCCGGCCTCGCTCATCTTCCGCGTGGCGGGAGGCGAAGCGATCCACTTCTTCCGCGCGCAGGCCGCCCGGCTTACCCGGCGGTGAGCCATATGTTCGGATGAGTGGCCCGCCCCCGTTATCGCCTTGCGGTCACATCACTCATTCGCGCCTATTCCTTTGACTCCCCGCGTCGTTCCTGCAGCCACGCTATGCAGGAGGCCACCTTGGCCGCGAGGGGATCGTCCGCGCCCTGCTCGCTCATGCGGCGGATCGCCCAATGGAACGGGTTGATGACTGCACCTGTCGCTGGGTCGAATAGCGCCGATTCCCAATAGGGCCAATCCGGCACCCATTGCAGGGCGGGGTCAAATTGCCGGAGCAGGCGCGCCAGCAATGCACCGGTCTCGCAGCAGACGAGAAGATAGCTGTTCCCATAATCGCGCGCATTCGAGGTCTGAATCAGACGGTTCACGGCCGCTCTGTCGAAGTGTGCATCGAAGGCTTCAAGCCACGCGGTGGTCAGGGGTGCCCGTGCGCCGAACATGGGGCCGAGGTCCTTGACGGCGGCGTCTGTAATATCCCGCAGCCTTTGTTCGACCGTGGCGCGCTGTTCTTCGGAAAGCGGGCAAGACAAGACTCGTTCCGCGCCGTCCGGAAATTCGATCTCTTCCACATCGGCGCGCAAGCGGTCGGGATGACGGCTACGTGCGGCCTCGTCGTACCATGCATAAAAGAAGGTACGGAAGAGGGCGTCGCCGTCGGGAAGCAGGGTGGGTTCGGTCATGCCCGTGTGCGTAGCCCAAGCGTCCGGGGAATGCAATTCCCTAACGTGACTGGCGGCTGAAGCCGCCACGGAAGCTTCCGGCTGAAGCCGGGACTCTGGCCCTTTCGATTCCGGATCGCACGTCGGAATCATTGGCCGCCCGCCGCCTGTAGTCGCATTTGCTAGGGTGTGTTGATTTATTCAAGCCGTACCGTGGCCTCCTGTGATCCAGCGCTGTACATAACTGCATGGCGAAGAACGGGGCGGTCATTCGTTGGTTTCCCGGGGGTTCAAGAACCCCCTGAAAAAAGCGCTTTCAAGAAAGCGCACTCCACATTTCGGAGTGCGGGTTCTGGCCTGCCCGCCGACCTGTCCGCCGTAGTCGTCGGGACGAAGGTGGAAGCCTTGGCGTAGGTGGGAACCCGCTTTCTTGCGCGCCTTCTCGAAGGCGCGGTGGTGCTTGGACAGTCCGCCTGTGCGCCGAATAAATCAACACACCCGCTAAAATGTGGCCCCTTCTTCCTGCGGTCTTGAGGCAACGGCATTTTCTTCGGAGATGCATTCCGATTGGAGTTCTGCGACCCCGTTGGGGTCGATAAAGCAGCCTGTAGGGCTGTCAGAACTCTCCTCGCAACGTGGCGCTCACCCTTGTCGCCCCTCCTTG
>SLOV01000325.1 GCA_007132345.1 Kiritimatiellia bacterium | reverse complement strand
TATCCCCGGCGCCGCTATAACGTTTGCGGGTTTTCGGATCTCATCCTCCTTTGAGAATAACCCTTCGAGCGCGAGAGCAAGATGCTCCCGCCACTATAGGAAAAGGCAATTCTGCTCCGAGTATTGGAGTTTGCAGGAATCAGTAGCGGGAGCTTCCAGCTCCCTGCCACGGCGGTCAGGTATTATGCCATCCCCGCTCGACACCCCGGCCGGAAGCCGGAGACCTGCCCCATTCCCGCACCGCCCCTTACGCGGCCTTGTTTGCCGCGCGCCGCTTCGGCTAGAGTGCCGCCTCGCGAACGTACCTATCCGCAATCGGAGGAAGATCAACCATGAAGGTTCTCGTAGTGGGCGGCGGCGGCAGGGAGCACGCCTTGGTCTGGGCGCTGGCCCGGAGCCATTTGCGGCCAACCCTCTATTGCGCGCCCGGCAACGCGGGCACGCGCCAGCAGGCGGAGAATCTGCCCATCGCGGCCGAGGACCTCGATGGGCTCTGCGCATGGGCCGAAGAGCATCGGCCCGACCTGACCGTAGTCGGCCCGGAGGCACCGCTCTGCGCCGGACTCGCGGACCGCCTGCACGCGTTGGGCCTCGCCGTCTTCGGGCCGGAACAGGCCGCGGCACGGCTGGAAGGCAGCAAGGCCTTCGCGAAGGAGGTGATGCAGGCCGCCGGTGTTCCAACCGCGCGCGCCGGAGTCTTCTCGGATGTCGGTGAGGCGTTGCGCTATATCGATTCTCTGCCCGGCCCCTGTGTGGTGAAGGCCGATGGATTAGCGGCAGGGAAAGGGGTCCTTCTTTGTGAAACCCAGGTTCAGGCTGCCGCAGCGGCGCGGAACTTGATGGAGCAGCGGGTGTTCGGTGCCGCGGGCGGGACCGTCCTGATCGAAGAGATGCTGGAAGGCGAGGAGGTCTCCGTTTTGGCGCTGGTGGACGGCGAGCGAAGCGTCTTGCTGCCCTCCTCGCAGGATCACAAGCGGGCCTTCGATCGGGATCAGGGCCCGAACACCGGCGGGATGGGCGCCTACTCGCCCGCGCCCGTTTTGCCCGATCACGAGTTGCCGGCCATGCAGGAGCTTGTTATCGACCCGATCGTGCGTGAGTTGAAGGCGCGCGGCATTCGTTTTTGCGGCGTACTCTACGCGGGGCTGATGATGACCGCGGACGGCCCGCGCGTGTTGGAATATAATGTGCGGTTTGGTGACCCGGAAACGCAGTGCCTGCTGCCGCGCCTCGACGTGGATTGGGTCGAAACCATGGTGGCCTGCGTGCAGGGCCGGCTCGATCCATCGCAGATCCGTGTCCGGTCCGGGGCCTGTGCCTGCGTCGTGATGAGCGCGGGCGGCTACCCCGGCGCCTACCGCAAGGGCCACCCGATTTCCGGTCTGGACCAGGCCAATGCGATGGAGGGCGTGGCGGTCTTTCACGCAGGGACGGCATGGCAGGAAGAACAGGCCGTGACGGCCGGCGGGCGGGTGCTGGGCGTTACCGGGCTGGCCGATTCGCTTGAGGTTGCCCTGCAACGCGCCTATGCCGGCGCGGGGGCTATCGAGTTTCAAGATCGGCATTTTCGAACGGATATTGGTGCTCGGGCATTGCATCCGCGCGCGGTTCGGGGTTGAATCCCGGTTTTCCGCCGCAAAGATTTGGGAGACATCGAATGAAGAATTTTCGCCAGACCAGACAGGCACGCCGCTTTTGCAGGCCAGGCCTGGGAGCCGGTCTTGTCGCCTTGAGCCTGTTGAGCGCGGTCACGGGGGCGCCTGCCGATCTGCTGTCGGACCCTGTCCTGCAGGGTGCCCATGAAGCCTTGGAAGTCCTGCGCGCGCATCAGCTTGCGTTCGTGCCGGAGACAGCGCGCAACCACGCCATGGAAGCGATCTTCCGCTCGTTCGATGCACATGCCCGCATTCTGGATCGCGATGAGGTGCGACTGAAGGAGACGCGCGAGCAGGGACGCTGCAAGCACCTGGGGATTTCCATCACGGTCAGCAATGGCGTTCCCAGGGTGACGGCCATTGACCCCGAGGCGCCCGCATTGGACGAAGACCTGCGGATCGGCGACGAGATCGTCGAGGTGAACGGGGCCGCCGTCACGGACCGGGACGTCGTTTCAGTGGCACGGCTCCTGCATGGCGATGTTGCAGAGCCCGTCTCACTGCGGATACGCAGGGAGGAGGAGCGTGACCCGATCGACATCGTCGTGGCGCGCCAGGTGTTGCGCGTGCCAGTCGTTGCCGAGACGCGCAAGTTCCCGAACGACCTTGTCTACATTCGCATGAACGGGCTTTTTGACGGTGCAGGCGAAGAGGTGGCGCGGCAGTTGCGCGATTGGTCGGAGGCCGGACAAGCCGGTGCTGTGCTTGATTTGCGAGGAGCGGGTGGCGCCGATCTCGATAGCGCGGACATCCTGGCGGGGCTGGTCGGCGAGCCTCGTACTTTTCTCTACATCCTGAGAGACGCAGAGGACCGCGAACTGCGCGTACAGCGCGCTGAGCCGGGGCCGGCCCTCGGGATGCCGCTGGTCGTCCTGGTGGATGGCAGAACCAAGCGCGCCGCGGAATTGCTGGCCGCCACACTGAAAGGCAGTGGCCGGGGCGTCATCCTGGTGGGCCGCACCACGGCGGGCGACCCCGAAGTGCGCGAGCGCATTCAACTCTCGAACGACGAATGGGTCTATCTGGCCGTTCGAAAACTGGTGGTAGGCGACGGAACCCAATACACCGGGGAGCAGGGGGTTGAGCCGCATATTCTCGTGACGCGCGATGCCCCAGCCTATGTTGAGGTGGCCCAGCCGATGACCATGCTCACGGATCGCAGGAAGACAACGGAAGAAGAGCTGCGCATGAAGGCGCTCCGCGAAATGACGCGGGGCGATGCCGTGCTGACGCGCGCCGTCGATATTCTCCTTGGGCTCCGCGCCTTGAATCTGCACAGCCATGGCCGGCCTTCTGCCAGTTGACTTGGCTGCGCCGGAGTCGGATGTTTCGACCCGCAGTCTGTTGAAAGTAGCCGGCGAAAAGATCGAAAGATGAGAAACACGACCACGCTTTTCTGCAATCATTGAGGCCATCTGTTGAGCGAAGACAAAAAAAGCATTCTGTTCGTCTGCACGGGTAACACCTGTCGCAGCCCGATGGCCGAGTTTCTCTTTCGCCATCGGCTTGGACGGGACGCCGCCTGGCAGGCCCTCTCCGCGGGTGTTATAGCCGTGCCGGACTGCCCCGCCAGCCAAGAAGCACATGAGGTGCTGGACGAACTGGGCATCGACGCTTCCGAGCACCGCAGCCGCCCCCTTTCGCCGGAGTTGGTGGAACAGGCAACGCTGATCGCCGCCATGACGCAGGGGCACCGCAACGAGTTGCTGGCGCGGTTTCCGGAGGTTGCCGACAAGGTGCGGCTCCTTACCGAGTTTGGAACGGGGGCCGACATGCAGGAGATTGCCGATCCGGTCGGACAGTCAGTCGGGGTCTATCGCTATACACGCGACCAGATTGACCGGGCCATGGCTGACCTCATTCTTTACATCCGGGAGCGTTGGGGGCTGGAAAGCCCACCCGAAACGAAAGGAACTTAACGATGAAGATTGCGATTGGTGCGGATCACGGAGGTTTCGACCTGAAGGAAGCCCTGAAGGGCCATCTTGAAGAACGCAAGATCGAGGTGGTGGATGTCGGTACCGGCGGGTCGGAATCCGTCGATTACCCCGATTTCGCCGTCGCCGTCGCGCGCATGGTTTCCGACGGCTCGGTAGACGAGGGCATGCTCGTCTGCACCACCGGCATCGGCATGAGTATTGCCTCCAACCGCTTCCCACGGGTGCGCGCCGCGCTCTGTACCACGCCGCGTATGGCCAAGATGGCGCGCAGCCATAACAATGCCAACGTACTGGTGCTCGGCGCCACGGTGACCGTCCCCGCTGATCTTCCCGAACTGCTCGGTGAATGGTTCGGCGCCAGCTTCGAAAAGGGCGGAAGACACCAGCGCCGCATCGAAAAGATCGGTGAGATCGGCAGTACCCTGAACAATCTGGAGGCGGTCTACGAGACAGACCCCGAAATCCACGCCGCCATTCTCAACGAGCAGCAGCGCCAGCAGGACAACCTCGAATTGATCGCATCCGAGAACATCGCGAGCCTCGCCGTTCGAGAGGCTGTCGCCTGCGTGATGACCAATAAGTACGCTGAGGGGTATCCCGGCAAACGCTGGTATCACGGTTGTGAGTTTGTCGACGAAGCCGAGCGTCTGGCCATCGATCGCGCCAAACAGCTCTTCGGCGCCGAGCACGCCAACGTGCAGCCGCACAGCGGGAGCGGCGCGAACATGGCCGTCTACTTCAGCGTGCTCGAACCCGGCGACACGATGCTGGCCATGAGCCTGGACCATGGCGGACACCTCACACATGGCCACAAAGTGAATTTCTCCGGCCGCTTCTTCAATGTTGTCCACTACGGCGTCCACCCCGATACGGAACTGCTGGACTACGCGCAGATCGAGAAGCTGACCGAAGAGCACAAACCGAAGCTGATCTGCGCCGGCGCCAGCGCCTATTCGCGGATCATCGACTTCTCGAGGCTTCGCAAGGTCGCCGACTCGGTGGGGGCCTACCTCATGGTCGATATGGCTCATATCGCCGGCCTCGTCGCCGCCGGGTGCCATCCGAATCCGGTGCCGCACGCGGAGTTTGTCACCACGACCACGCACAAGACCCTGCGCGGTCCGCGCGGCGGGCTCATTCTCTGTCAGGAGCGTTTCGCTAAGGATATCGACCGCCAGATCTTCCCCGGCATTCAGGGCGGGCCACTGATGAATACGATCGCGGCCAAGGCGGTGGCATTTCACGAAGCGCTCCAACCCGCTTTCAAGAGCTATCAGAAGCAGGTGGTCAAGAACGCCGATGCTTTGGCGACGGCGCTTGCCGCCAAAGGGCTGCGTATCGTTTCGGGCGGCACCGACAATCACCTGATGCTCGTGGACCTCAACCCCGTGGAGGTCACCGGCAAAGACGCGGCCCACGCCCTTGATCGCGCGGCCATTACCGTCAACAAGAATGCGATCCCCTTCGACACCCGCAGCCCGTTCGTCACCTCGGGCATTCGACTCGGCACGCCCGCCGTCACAACCCGCGGAATGAAGGAAAAGGAAATGAAGAAGATCGCCGAGCTCATCTACAAGGTGCTCGACGACCCGGAGGATGACGCCAATTTGAAGAAGGTGCGCGAAGCGGTCGTGGCGCTGACCTCGGCTTTTCCACTCAGATGAGCAAAAGTAAACGGGCGAGCCGTGCGGCTCGCCCGTAAACGAAACAATCAAGATAAATGAGGGGGCTTCTCAGACGCCCGCGCTCTCCAGCACGTTCACGCGCCGTCCGTCCTTGTCGAACTTCACCACGCCATCCTTGAGGGCGAAGATGGTGAAGTCGCGACCCAGCCCCACATTGAGGCCTGGGTGAAACTTGGTGCCGCACTGGCGAACGATGATGCATCCGGCCGTCACCTGTTGACCGCCGAACCGCTTCACGCCGCGCCGCTTCGACTGACTGTCGCGTCCGTTACGGGATGAACCCTGACCTTTTTTATGTGCCATGACTTATTCCTCCGTCGCTTCCGGAGCCGGTGCGGCTTCGGTGGGTTCTTCGTTCTTTAGAAAAGGCTGAATCTTCAGGCGCGTCAACTCCTGCCGATGGCCCACTTTGCGGCTGTAACTCTTGCGCCGCTTCTTCTTGAAGGAATAGACCTTCGGCCCTCGGAAATGTTCCATGACCTGAACGGTGATACTGGCATCCGGGATATAGGGCTTACCAATCACCAGATCCTCGCCATTCGATACAGCGAGAACTTTGTCGAGTTCCAGATTGCTGCCAGCTTCCGCCTCCAGGCGTTCAACGGCGACAACGTCACCCTGTTCGACGCGATACTGCTTTCCGCCGGTCTCGATTACCGCATATGCTTCCATGACAACCTCGATTTCCGTCGGCATCTGACGCCCCGACCCGCGTCCTGAACCTATTCAGGGAAGGGCGGAATGTACGGAACCGGGCCGTGACTGTCAACCACCCCACGAATCGATCCCCGTGCCCTCACGGGGCGACGCCGAGGAAACCTTCTTTAATCCTCTTTTCTTGAGTGTGTTACATCGGAAGAGGTCAGGGCAAACGTCATGCCGCTTCGGGGCTGGCCCGCCAGGTAATGGTTCATCTAGCTCGCGAGGGATGCTAACCGGCCAAGGTCTATCCCCGGTTGCAGGAATCTAGGAGTCCCTTCCCACACAACGAAGTGGGGGATCCCGCCCCCCGTCTTTCTACCCCTCCACGCCGCCGCAAACAGCCCCATCCCCCTTCCCGATTATTTTCCTACGTAGGAAAATAATCGGGAGAGGGGAGGTGGGGGATGGTTGATGGGGCAGGGGTTGGTGGCGGGAGAGGTTTGTTCGAAATCAGGGCGATGACATTGTGCTGCCCTGAGCCTTGCGGCCGTGATCGGGGTCAGGCGGAGAGGCAGGCTTGGATGCTGGTGGCGAGGCCGTCAATGAACTGCTGCGGGGCGAAGCGTTCAGCGTTGGCGCGGATCCGGTCCCGATCCCAGGTTCGCGCCGCCGCCTTTTCGATAGCCTCGATCAGCGCCGCCTCGGTCTGGTTTTCGAAGAACTCGGCCGTCTCGCCCGGGACCAGGGTTTCGAGCGCGCCGCCCCGCGCATAGGCCAGTACCGGCGTGCCGCAGGCCTGGGCTTCCAACGGGACAATGCCGAAATCTTCTTCGCCGGGGAAAACCAGGAAACGGCAGTTGCGATACAACTCGGTGATTTCCTCGTCGGAGCGCCAGCCGAGAAAGGTGACGTTGGATGATGCATCGGCGCGCAGGCGCTGGAATTCGCTGCCGGTCCCCACGACGGTGAGGGGAAAGCCGTGCCGGGAGTAGGCGCGCACGGCCAGATCGATGCGCTTGTAGGGCACGAGTGCGGATACAATCAGGTCGAAATCGCCCGCGCGTTCGGCGCCGGGCGTGTACCGTTCGATGTCGACGGGCGGATAGACCACGTCAGCGTCCCGGTCGTAAAGGCGGCGAATCCGGTCGCGCACATGCTGACTGATGGCGACGAATCGGTCGACCCGCGCCGAGGCCGCGCGGTCCCAGCGTTGCAGGCGGTCGAGCATGGGTTTGACTACCCGCCGTTTGGCCGGGTTGCGTCCGAAGTACTCTTCATAGAAGAGCGCATAGCGCATGGGCGTGAAACAGTAACAGAGGTGTCGCGCGCCCGTTGGCGGAATGAGCCCCTTCGCGACGCAGTGGCTGGTGCTGATGAGCAGATCGGCTTGCGGGGCGCGGATGCGTTCGATCAATGCAGGAAAGAACGGGAGCAGCATGCGGAACCGGCTCCTGCCGAACGGAAGGCGCTGCAAGGGGGAGGCGACAATGCGGTGCCGTTGCAGCGTCTCGCTCACGGCCTCTCTTTCGCAGACCAGCGTGCAGATCGGCGCGTCGGGAAAGCCGAGGCAGAGCCATTCCAGGCAGCGCTCGCCCCCACGCATGCCGGTGAGCCAGTCGTGCGCCAGCAGGGCGTTCACGGAGGCCCACTGCTCTGGAAAAGTTACGGACATGCGGCGGACTGTAGCGGTTCGGGCCGGGACATCAAAGCGCATCCGCGCGGCGATAGATGTCGACGGTCTCCTGCGCGGCCCGCTTCCATGTGAAGGCCTTGGCGTGATGCAACCCGCGTGTGCGTAAGTCGTCGGCCAGCGCCGGGTCCGTGAGCACCCGTCGAATCGCGTCGGCCAGCGGTGCGGGCTGGCCCGGCTCCACGAGCAACGCGGCGTCGCCCGCGACTTCTGGTAGGGACGTGGCGTTCGAGCAGACCACCGGCGTGCCGCAGGCCATCGCCTCCAACACCGGCAGGCCGAACCCTTCGTAGGACGAGGGCAGCACGAAGACGGCGGCGCGTTGATAGGCAGCGCGCAGTTCTTCGTTCGACAGGTAGCCGGACCACGAAATCAATTCTTCGAGCCCGAGCGCCCTGGCCCGTTCGTGCGGCTCGGGGTAGCGGGGGTCTGGTGGACCGATGACACGAAGGCGCGCGCGCAGGCCGGACTGGCGCAGTTGAGCAAATGCCTCCACGAGGGTGACCAGTTCTTTGTAGGGGTCGAACCGGCCCACGTAGAGAATCTCCTGAGTGCCCGGCTCCACGGGTATGGCCGGAGGATGGAAGAGGGGATTCACGCCGTTGTAGACGCGCACCACCCGCCCGGCCCGCTCCGACGGGATCGCCAGGTGTTGAATGGTGTCCTGCCGCGAGAAGTCGCTGACGGTGATGATGAAATCGCTGCGGGCCCCGACTTCCTTCATCAACCGGCGGTAGAGGGGCAAGAGGCGCGTCTTGCGGGAGCGCGGCGCATGGTTGGGCAGTGCCAGCGGAATCACGTCATGGATGGTGGTGACGCACCGGACGTGGCCGGCGCGTCCGCGCGGAAAGCGGAAGAGGGGAATCATGTAGTTTGGCGCGTGATAGACCCGTGCATGGTGTTCATCGAGGAAGGCGCGAAGCCAGCGCTGGTTCCGCGCAGAAAAGAGGCCGCAGGGGGCATGTTTCACCTGGATATTCGGCGCCGCGTTGAATCCTGTCTCCGCCTGCGTGCGATCGGCCAGGTGCCGGTGTTCGAAGAGCAGCAGATACTCGTTCTCTCGGTCGACATGCGCCAGCTCACGGATCAATTCGCGTGTGTAGCAGCCGATGCCGGAGATCTGTTCAAAGATCCAGCGCGCATCAAGCACGATTCTCATGACACGAGACTCCGGTAGAGGGTCCAGGTGCGCCGTGCGGCTTCGGGCCAGTTGTAGAGGGCTGTGCGTTGCCGCCCTTTCTCCACCAGTGCGGAGCGCCGCGCGGTGTCGCGCAGCAGCGTCGCGATCCGATCGCGCCAGGCATCGACGTCGAAATCGGGGATAATCTCCGCCGCATCGCCGAGCACTTCGGGCAGAGATCCGCCGCCCGAACTGACCACAGGCGTATCCGCCAGCATGGCCTCCATGGGCGGAATGCCGAATCCTTCGTAGAGCGAGGGATAAACGAAGAGGGTCGCGCCTGCATAGAGGGCCTGCAGATCCGCATCGGAAACGTAGTCGAGGTGGCGGATCGAGGCGGCGCGGCGGGCGCCTTGCATGGCATCCAGGATCGGCTCGACCTTCCAGCCGCGCATACCGGCGAGCAGGAGCAGGCCATCGAAGCTTTCGAGCGCGTCGAACACCTTGAAGAGGAAAGGCAGGTTCTTGCGTGGTTCGAGCGTGCCGACGAAGAGCAGGTAGGGCCGGTCAACACCCATCTTGCGGCGCAGCGCGTCGGCCTGCTCGGGCGCGATGGGTTCGGCATGGTGGTCCAGGCCCGGATAGGCGACATGAATGCGATCCCGCGGGACATCGAGCAGCTCGTGAATCTCGTTTGCCGAGAATTCCGAGATGGTCTGGATGGCATCCGCGTCGCGGGCCGTCTTTCGCATGTGGCGGCGCAGATAGCGGAGGTTGCCCGGCTCGGCTGCCTCCGCGTGGCGCAGGAACGAAACGTCGTAGATCGTGGCCACCGATCGCCCGCGTGTGAGGGGGGCGCGAATGAAGTTGGTGAAGTGGTAGAGGTCGGCGCTTCCCGCGAACCAGTTATAGGGTGGGGCGCCGAGCGTGCGCCAGGCCCGCTGCACGATGCGGCCCGGCAGCCAGCGGTTTGCGCGGAGCGTGGCGCCGGGGGCGGAGAAGGAGACGCCGTTGCGCTTGAAGTCGAAGCAGAAAAGGCGAAGCTCGTCGTCGCCGCGTTGGGGGCCGAGGTGCTGTACGAGGCCGCGGGTGTAGCGTCCCACGCCCGCGCCCTGGGCCACGGCTGCCTGAATGTCCACACATACTCGCATGCCGCCCTTATAGCAGGGGAAGCTGGCGCGGGCGAATGGGAAGAAGAAGGGCGGGCAAGTCAGTGGAAAGGAATGACGAAGTACCTCAATGCAGCAATTCTCAATATGCGGGACTTGTGCACCTGTCTGACTTTATCATTCCGAGCGAAGGCCTGCCCTGAGCGAAGCCGATGGGTCGAGGAATCGCCGGTGTTTTCGAAGGTCTGGAGACCCCTCGGCAAGCTCGGGATGACAGATCCGTGCGAAGCACGATCAAGACAGCAACTGCTGAAGTTTGGCTCGCATCCGCGGCAAATTGGCGCAAACTGGATTGTGGCTCTGGAGCCTGCGGAGGAATACCATGATCAACGACCGGGGAATGGCCATCATCGGGTTCACGCTCAGTATCGCGTTGGCGCTGTGCTGGGGATTCGATCGGCGGATGCACCGTCAGGAACGGGACGCCTTGCTAAGCGCGATCCAACAGGTGGACGAGGTGCGGTTGCCCGAAACGTCGGCCGAGCCGCGCGAGTTAATGGAAAGACCGGCTCGTGCGATGCCGCCAGCGCCCGCGGTGCAGTCGCCCGAACCAGTGCCGGTCTTAGCGCAGATGCCGGAAGAGGCGTTGCCGCACCAGGAGGCGGCACAGGGGACCTGGGTCGAGCAGTTCGATCGGGCCATGGACCGGGAGTTTCAACGGCTGGAGGCGCGCGAGCGCCAGACGGAGGACGCAGCGGAGATCGCCGTGCTCGGGGAGATCAAAGTGGCACTGGAGGATCTCGACGAAGTATGGCGGCAGCTCGACGCACTCGACCCGGCATCCGAGGAGCGGGTGGACTTGGTGGCGCGCGCGCAGGAGACGATGGGCTCGGTGATTCGTCTTGCGGCCACGGACCGGAACCTTCGGCTGAGCCGCATGGCCCATTCGTTGGGGCTGGAAGAGGAACACGAAATCACGCTGTTCATCTCCGAGTTGGACCAGATCTTCCGCGAGACGCATCTCGACTGGTCGAAACTCTTTATTCGGGGGTTCTGAGAAGAAACAACGTTTCGCCACGGGCCGGTCCGGGGGCTGATTGGCGTTCGATTCAACTGCTCCAATATGGTGACACCGTTCCTAGCGCGCCCGTACTTGTCCGCCATAGCGCCTGCGCGAAGGCGGAAGGGCGTCCTTGTCGTAGTACCATTCGGCCCAGAACCACAGAAGCGTGCAAAGAATCGGAGAAGCGCCCACAGGCAAGGCGTTTTGTTTGCGGTTATGTCGGAATTATTATGTAATAGTCTGTTGTGCACACACTTGCTCTTTGTTCCTCCGGTGTGATCTCTTCTTGAAGGAGACATCCTGCCCTGTTGCAAATCTGCACCATTGATTGGCCACAAAGAAATCGCAACCAATTTTCATTTCGGTGCTTACAAACCCCTGATCTTGTCGTAAGCTTCAAAGTATTGCGGATTTCGGATTGTGACCGGTAGCGTGTGGCACCCGTCACGGGCCGCTATTTATTTGGTATCAGGTTTTTGTGGTGCGGTTTTCTTTTTACACGGGGCTGGTGTGGAAGAAGGTCCGGCGTTGTTCTAACGTGGCAACGCGTGGGCAGTTCTATGCGCTCCTGCCGCGCGTCGGATGCGTCGGGTGGGCTTTTCTCTTTCTCCTTTCCCCGAGAACCCCAGCGGCATTGCTTGGAGATGCGGCGTGAGCATGTCGGAAGAACTCATTGAGGCCGTCAAAGCGGCGCTCTTGCCGGAGTTGGCGGAGCTGAAGCAGGGGCTCGCCGACCTCAAGCTGGGTCTGGCCGACCTGAAGCTGGGTCTGGCCGAGTTGCGCATAGATTTGAAGGCCACGAACAACCGGCTCGATCTCCTAGAAGAGCGTTATGACGATCTGCGGGACCAGATGAACCAGCGCTTCGCCGATTTGAAGGCGGACATGGACAAGCGGTTTGCATCTTTGGAAAACGGGCAGGCGGAGCTTAAGCGCGATATCGCCGAGGTTCGCTCCTACGTCTGGACCACGGGGCTGGAGCAGATGGCGGGCCGGAAGAAGGCGCCGACGAAGGTGCGG
>SLOV01000080.1 GCA_007132345.1 Kiritimatiellia bacterium | reverse complement strand
GGGATCGCGTGGTGTCGCGACATTGGCATCAGACTGGCGGAAGTGCTGGAGAAGAAGGATGTCTTCAGGAACGTCGCGCGGCTTCAGGAGTTTGCCGACACATTGCTCTCGTGCGACGAGTGGCGCAAGACCTTCAACGTGTACGAGAACAGCATTACGGGGCTCTACGAAGCCTGCAAACCGGAAGTGCTGGGCCGTCCTGTCGTGCGGGCGGTTGCGCTGTTCCAGTACTTGCGCGGTGTTGTGGAGGCGATCATCGAACAGCAGGATGTCGATGAGGTGTGCCGACGGGTCAGTGAACTCCTCGATGAAAGCGTGATTGTCGATCGGGATGAACCGATGAAGGTTCAGGAGACAACGACTTCTCAACCGGAGTTTAGAATCGTCCAGCGGGGAAAGACCTGGGATTTGAGCCGTATCGATTTCGATGAGCTGAAGAAGGACTTCAAGCAGGCGCTCATCGACCGGTACAACGCAGGGAGTACATCCAGCGATCGCTTCTACGATGATCTGATTCGGTATACCAAGGCCTTGAAAGAGGAGGCCGAGCGGCATATCCGGGAAGGACTTACGGAAGACGAACTGGAGGTTTTCGACCTGCTGGCCAAAGAGAAGATGACGGAGGCAGAGACCCGGCAGGTGCGGCTGGCCGCTAAATCGCTGCTCGCTCGGCTCAAAGAAGAGGCCCCGCCCGTCCTTGTCCAGGACTGGTACAAGGATAGCCAGACCCAGCAGTTGGTTCGTTCGGCCATCGGTGAAGTGCTCGACGAGCATCTTCCGCAAACCTATGAGCGCGGCCTTTTTGCGGAAAAGCGGGATTCCATTTTCGATCTGGTCCTTGATCTGGCCAGCCACAAAAGGAAATGGGCAGCGTAGAATCGTTGTGATTCGAATCGCGGGAGAAGGAAGTCAGGGACAGACGCGAGTACAGTCGGGTCAGGCTTCGGGAAGAAGAAAGTGTTCCGCCCCGACGCGCTGCGCGGTCGGGGCTACGGCGGACAGGTTGGTGTTCAGTGTTCAATTTCGCTTGTCCGCTGCTGTGAACCTTATCGCTAAGTCGGACAGGTGTGTGTTCACAGAAATCTGTTTTTGTAAGGAACGTTCGCGCAGATGGGCGCCGTATAACTCCGCCCTCCATAGTGATGAATCTGAACACCGAACACCGAACACTCTGCCCCCGAAACCCGAAACCCGACACCCGCCCCACCCACACGTCACGGCGTCAGCCACCCGCCGAATTCCGCTGGATCGGTGGTGGGCTGGCGGCACGCGAAGTTCTCGCAAAGATAGGCGGTCGCTTTGCCCTCGATCGATTCCATGGCCTCCACGTATGGGGCCAACGCCGTCAGCGCCGCGGCGGATTCATCTGCTCCGCGTTGCAGCAGGACCCGGTTCGGAAGGAACGTCGACCGGAGGGCTTGCAGCATCGCCTGCGTGTCTTCCGCGCCCCGTTCGCCTGCAATCACAATCTCCTGTTTAGGGCCGACCATCATGTCGACGGCTTGCAGCATCTGTGCAAAAGAGGCGGGGCCACGTTCGACCTGTCCGGCGAAGGAAGCGACCGTTTTCTCGGCGCGATCGGCATATTCCATCCGCCCAGTGAGATGGGCCAGTCGCAGCAGGTTGCCGGCCATGACGGAGTTGCCGGAAGGCATGGCGCCGTCGTATGCCTCGCGCGCCCGCACCAGCAGACGTTCGCCGTCGTCGGCCGTCTGAAAAAACCCGCCTGCCGCGTCGTCCCAGAAGTGCGCGATGGCGAGGTCGGCGAGTCGCAGGGCCTCGCGTAGGAAGCGTACCTCGCCGGTGGCCTCGAACAGTTCGGTCAGGCCCCAGGCGAAGAAGGCATAGTCTTCCAGATGCGCCTGGCCGCCTGCGACTCCGTTGCGGTAGCGCTTGAGGAGCCTGCCGCGATCGTCCTGCAGATTCACGAGCAGGAAGTCGGCGGCTTCGATGGCCGCTCGCGCCAGCTCTGCGTCGTCCAGCACAAAGGCGCCCCGCGCGAAGGCGGCGATCATGAGGCCGTTCCAGTCGGTGAGGACCTTGTCGTCTTTCAGGGGCTGCACCCGTTGCGCGCGCGCCGCGAAGAGGGTCTGGCGAATTCGCTCCACCTGCTCGCGCAGCGCCGCGGGCTCGCGATCGAGTTGCACGGCCCACTCGTCGAGCGTGAGCGTCAGGTGCGGGATGTTGTCGTGATGGTTCGCCTCGCCGGTCTCGTGCCGGAAATTGCCGTCGTCGCGGAGTTGGTAAAGGCGAATGAACAACTCGGCGTCCGTTTCGTCGAGGATGGATCGCACTTCATCCGTGGTCCAGACATAGAACTTGCCCTCCACGCCTTCGCTTTCGGCATCTTCGGCGCTGTAGAAGCCGCCGCCCGCCGCGGTCATATCGCGCTGCACATAGCGGAAGATCTCGCGGGCGGTCTCGGCGAGAAATGGGTCGTGGGTGAATTGCCAGGCCTCGAGATAGGCGATGGCGAGCAGGGCCTGGTCGTAGAGCATCTTCTCGAAATGGGGGAGCAGCCATTGCCGGTCGGTCGAGTAGCGGTGGAAGCCGAGCCCGACATGGTCGAAGATGCCGCCTTTGCGCATTTCGCGCAGGGTATGCGTCACTGCATGCACCGGCTCGCGGGTACCCGAGCGGCGGGCGTGCCGGAGCAGGAGGCCGAGCGTGTGCGGCGTGGGAAACTTCGGCGCGTGGCCGAAGCCGCCGTGCTGGGGGTCAAACCTTCCGTAAAGCTGGCGCGCCGCGGATTCGATGGTGTGCAAGCCGACGTCACGATCGCCGGGGGTCGGCGCGGAGAGCGCCTCGATGGCTTCGGTCACGCGGCCGGCCACCTCGTCGACGCGGTTGCGATCCTGTTCCCAGGCGGCCGCGAGTTGTGGAAGAATCTGCAGCATGCCGGGGCGCCCGTACCGCTGATCTTTGGGGAAATAGGTGCCCGCGAAAAAAGGGCGCTGGTCCGGGGTCATGACAACGGTCATGGGCCAGCCGCCTTGCCCGGTCATGGCCTGCGTTGCGTCCATGTAGATTTTGTCGATGTCGGGCCGCTCCTCCCGGTCGACCTTGATGGACACGAAGTACCGGTTGAGCAAG
>SLOV01000019.1 GCA_007132345.1 Kiritimatiellia bacterium | reverse complement strand
GAGGGCATGAGGGAAGGGACACTGTTGTGATTCGACCGCAAACCATGAACAACGACATGACACGGCGACTCGACGATTGCCTGCCGGATTGCTCCATGCCGGTCGCGCGCCTCCTCGACAAGGCGTTATCGGGCGGCGAGCTGACGACGGAGGAGGGGACACGGCTCCTGTCCGTGGGGCCCGACGACCTGCCCGCTGTCCTCGCGGCGGCCGATGCGTTGCGCTGCCGCACGGTGGGCGATGTGGTGACCTTCGTAGTCACCCGTAACATCAACTTTACCAACGTCTGCTACATGGGCTGCCGGTTTTGCGCGTTCAGCCGCCGCATGGAGGATGCGGAGGCAGAGTTCCTTTCCCTGGAGGAGATCGCGCGCCGTGCCCAGGAGGCCTGGGACCGGGGCGCCACCGAAGTCTGCATTCAGGGCGGTCTGCATCCGCGCATGCGTGCCACACATTATCGGGACATTCTCGTGGCCATCAAACGGCAGGTTCCGGACCTGCACATCCATGCCTTTTCTCCCTTCGAGATCTGGTATGGCTCCAAACTCGCGCGCCAGACGCCCGAGACCTTCCTGCGCGACCTGCGCGACCACGGGCTCGGCTCCATGCCCGGCACCGCGGCGGAGATTCTCGATACGGAAATCAGGCGGCAACTGACGCGCGACAAGCTTACCGCCGCGCAATGGGTAGAGATTGTCCGGGCGGCCCACTCGGTGGGTTTGAAAAGTACGGCCACGATGATGTATGGGCATATTGATGAGCCACGTCACTGGGCGGCGCACATGGTGTTGCTGCGGGAACTCCAGAAAGAGACAGGCGGCTTTACGGAATTCGTTCCGCTCGGCTTTGTTCATCACGATTCGCCGCTCTATCTGGATGGCGGCGCGCGGCCCGGCCCCACGCGCGACGAACATCTACGGATCCATGCGGTGGCGCGTCTGTTGCTGAATGACTGGATCCCCAACCTGCAGGTGTCCTGGGTCAAAATGGGGCCCCGACTCGCGGGCGAGATGCTGTCATACGGCGTCAACGACCTGGGCGGCACGCTCATGAACGAAAGCATCTCGCGCGCGGCGGGGGCGGCTCATGGACAGGAAGTGACCCCTTTCGAAATGGTCTCGATCATCCGCAGCGCCGGCAGGCGGCCGGTGCGGCGCGGCACGCTTTACCAGCATCTGGAAAGCTTTGACCTTCATGCGCCATCCCCGCAGGCCCCGCTGGTGCCGCGGGTGGAGAGATCTCGCTTGCAACCGAATCGAAAAGAAAAGGAGATGGAACCATGCTGAACTTCGGAATCTGCTTCAAGGGCGACATTGCGCCCGGCCGCACGGTGGAACTGGCCCAGCGCGCGGAGGAGGGGGGCTTCACCTATTGCTGGACGTTCGACTCGCACGTGCTCTGGAAGGAGTCGACGGTCATGCTCACCTGGCTGGCGGCACATACCAACATCTTGCGGCTGGGGCCTTTGGTCACAAACCCCAAAGTGCGCGACCTCACCGTTGCCGCGAGCGCCTTTGCCTCCCTCAACGTGGTCAGCGGCGGGCGCGCCGTCTGCGGCATCGGGCGTGGCGACTCGTCCCGCCGTGTGTTGGGCCAGAAGCCGGCCACCGTCGCGAGCATGATGGAGGGCGTCGAGACGATCCGCGATCTGGCGGAAGGGCGTCGGGTGGAGATTGAGGGGCACGAGCAGTGGCTCCCGTGGGCCAATCCGGACTATAAACTCCCCATGTGGATTGCCGGTTATGGGCCCAAGGTGCTGCGCGCCTGCGGCAAGCACGCGGATGGCATCGTGCTGCAGATTGCCGATTACGAGCTCATTCCCTGGTTCGTGAAGCAGGTGCATGCAGGTGCGGAAGAGGTCGGCCGCGATCCGAAGGAGATCAAGATCATGGCCGCGGCGCCCGTCTTTGTGCATGACGATATCGAGGAATGCCGGCGGCATGTGCGATGGTTCCCCGCCATGGTCGGTAACCATGTTGCGGATATCGTGGAAAAACACGCGGGCAATCTCGACGAAATCCCCAAAGACCTGACGGACTACATCGCGGGGCGAAAGGGCTACGACTATCGCCAGCATGCGGACAAGGATTCCTCGCATCTGGACTTCATTCCCGATGCCATCGTCGATCGCTTCTCCGTCATCGGCCCGGTGGAAGCGCACATCGCCAAGCTCAAGAAGCTCCGCGAAGTGGGCGTCGACCAGTTCGTGATCTATCTGATGTCCGACGAAGAGGAGCGGAACCTGGACATCTACTGCACGGAGATTGTTCCCGAAGTGAACAAATGGTAATAACGGGGTGGGGACGGCTCCGGCGGCAGGAGGGCCGGAGCCCGCTATCCCCATTGCCGTTTGTTTCGTTATTAAAGCAGGACAAGGAGGATTCGAAATGAAACGCGTCGCACTCTATTTACAGGATAAACACTCACTGCAGGAGGGCATGGAGTATGCCCAGTATGCCGAATCGAAGGGCTTCGAAGCCGTCTGGCAGGCGGAATCCCGCCTGGTACGCGACGCGATCGTGCCCATGGCTGCTTTTGCCGCTGTGACCAGTAAAATCAAGGTCGGCTCGGGCGTGATCAATAACTGGACCCGCAACATCGGGCTGTTGGCTTCGACGTTCCTCACGCTCGACGATCTGGCACCGGACCGTGTCATCTGCGGGATCGGCGCCTGGTGGGACCCACTGGCCGCGAACGTGGGGATCAGCCGCGCCCGGCCGCTCAAGGCCATGCGCGAGACCATCGAGGTGATGCGCCGGCTCCTCAACATGGAGACCGTGACCTTTGACGGTGAGTTCCATAAAGTCAAAGAGATCAAGCTCGACGTGGTCCACGGAAATACCAACCCCAGGAACGTCCCTCTCATGATCGGTGCCACCGGCCCGAAGATGCTGGAGCTGACCGGCAAGATCGCCGATGGCTGTGTCCTCAATTACTGCGTCTCCCCGGCCTATAACGACGACGCCCTTGAGCTGCTCGATAAAGGAGCGCGGTCCGTTGGTAAGACCCTTGACGACATTGACCGGCCGCAGTTGATTGTTTGTTCGGTCGACCAGGACGAAGACAAGGCGCGGCATGCCGCCAAGTGGCTGCTCACCCAATATCTCGCGCAGCAGCCGCATATTGCCATGGCCAGCAAGACGCCGCCGGAGATCGTTGAGAAGGTGCAGAGTATTCTCGGCTGGCCCTGCACCAAGGAACAGGTGTCGCAGGCCATGCAGTTTGTGCCCGACGAGATCGTCGATCGTATCTCCGCAAGCGGCACGCCGGAACAGGTGCGCAAGAAGGTGCAGGCCTATATCGATCACGGCTGTACCTGTCCCATCCTCTACCCGATGGCGGACGACGTGAAGTTGATGATCGATACGTTTGCCGTCACGTGAGCTCGGTGCGTTCCGGCGGGGCAGGCCGGCGAGAAGGGCAATGAGAGAGCGGGTGACCGTGCTGGCGGGCGGCGTCGGCGGGGCCAAACTGGTGCTGGGCCTTGCCGACGTGGTACCGCACGAATGCCTCACCGTCATTGGCAACACCGGTGACGACGTGGTTCGTCATGGTCTGTGGGTCTCGCCGGACCTCGACATTCTCACCTATACGCTGGCCGACGTGATCGACACGGAGAAGGGCTGGGGCTATCGCGAGGAGACCTTCCGCGTGCTGGAAACGTTGCGCGCGTTGGGTGAAGAGACCTGGATGAACCTCGGCGATCGCGATCTTGCCACGCATCTGTTCCGCACCGAGCGCCGTGCGGCCGGCATGCGGGCCACGGAGATTGCGGGCGAACTTGCGAGGCGCCTGCACGTGCGGGTTTCTCTCCTGCCGCCGACCGACGACGATGTGCAGACGCGGGTCAAAACCCCACTCGGCTGGCTGAACTTTCAGGAGTTCTACATTCGCGAACGATGCAGGCCCGATGTCGAAGAGGTGGCCTTTGCCGGGGCCGCGAAGGCATCCGCAACCCCTGAGGCGGTGGCGGCGATCGAGGCGGCAACACGGCTTGTCTTCGCGCCCAGCAATCCCATTGCGAGTATCGGCCCCATTCTGGCGGTGCCGGGTATCCGTGCCGCCATCCAGCGTTGCCGTGGGCGCCGCATCGCAGTGGCGCCCTTGATCGGCGGTGCCTGTCTCAAAGGGCCGACGCTGAAGATGATGGCGGCACAGGGGTTCGCACCCGACCTGGGCGGGGTGGCGGCGTTTTATCGGGGCTTGGTGGACGAATTCTGGATCGATCCCCGTGACACCTCCTGGAAAGAGGCGCTGGAGCGGGAGGGCCTACAGGTCCGTCTTGCCGACCTGCTCCTCAACACCCGGGAGCAGAAAACCGCCCTGGCGCGGCATCTGTGCGCCTTGGAGAAGTAGAGTCATGGCGGGCAGACTCTATGCCTGAACCATTCGAAAAGGTTCTTCTCTTCGTGCCATTCCATTCAGAGCCGCGTCCCATCGGGAATGGTTGTGTTCTTCGGTACAACGATCACATCATCAACCACGGTATAGAGGTCGGTTACGGTACCGTTCGGTTTGCCATCCGGCGCAATATAGCAACCATTGCCGATGCGCGCGTTTTTGTCGATGATGGCCCGCCGAATCACGCAATCCTCGCCAATGCCGACAGCCGGCAGCCCCGGTTTGCTGTTGGTGAATTCGTAATAGTCGGCCCCCATCAGGACACAGTCTTCGATGTCGGATCGTTCTCCGATCAGGGCCCGAATCCCCACCACACAGCGCCGTATCCGGCCGCCGGAGATAATGCAGCCTTCGGAGAGAAGGCAGCGTTCCACCTGACAATTCAGAATCTTGGACGGCGGCAGGTAGCGCATGTGCGTGTAGATGGGGGCCACCGGGTCATAGAAGGTGAATTCCGGCACGGGATCGGTGAGGTCCAGGGTGGTTTCCCAGAACGAGTGGAGCGTTCCGATGTCGCGCCAATACCCCTCGTACATGTAGCTGTAAACGTTGCGGTCGGCAATGGCGGCGGGAATGATCTCCTTGCCGAAATCGGTTGAGTCGCTCTCGAGCACTTCTTGCAGAATAGGGGTGTTGAACACATAGATGCCCATGCTCGCCAGATAGCGCTCTTCCTCGTACATGGGCGCGCGCAGCGGGTCGAGCCGCTCGGTGTTGCCGGGCTTTTCGACAAAATTCACGATGCGCTTGTCTTCACTCACTTGGAGAATCCCAAGCGAGCCGGCCTGGTCCCGCGGTACGGGTTTGGTGCCGATGGTGATATCCGCGCCGCTCTCGATGTGCTGCTCAATGACGGCGGTGAAGTCCATTCGATAAAGCTGATCGCCGGAGAGAATCAGAATGAGGTCGGGCTTTTCGTTCATGAAATGGCCGAAACATTTGCGTACCGCGTCGGCCGTGCCCTCGAACCACTTATCGGAACCGGGCGTCTGCTGGGCGGCAAGGATGCGAACGAACCCGCGATGAAACTGATCGAACTTGTACGTATCCTGAATGTGCTGATGCAGGGAGGTGCTGTTGAACTGCGTGAGCAGGTAGATTTGCCGGAGACGATGGTGAATGCAGTTGCTGATCGGAATGTCGACCAGCCGATACTTTCCCGCGATCGGCACGGCGGGCTTCGCCCGGTCGCGCGTCAGCGGCATGAGCCGCGAGCCTTGTCCACCACCGAGAATAACCGATACCACATTCATGTGCGCACCTCCCTGACAGACGTTCATACCCTGTACCGGGCCAGGATGACAAACCGATTCTTTGCAATCCGTCCGCTGCATGCTTGCGTCAGCGGACACAAATGGGTAACAACGCGGGCACGTCCGCATCGCCACGCGCAACCGCTCAGGTTCATCGTGATGGAGAGGAAAATGCACATCGAACACTCGGCCGTTATCTCTCTCTCCCCGGCGGCCGCGCGGCAAGATCTGTGCGATCCGTCCGTGCTGGGCAAGATTCTGCCCGCCTGTGTGGGCATCTCCGCCGGGGCGGTGCCCTGGGTAGCCTCCTTCGATGCCGAGTTCATGGGCCTTCATGAACGCTTCGATGTGGAGGTGTACCTGAGAGAAGACGAAGTGGAGCCGGCCCTGCATCTGCGCTTCTCCACTTCTACGCGCATGGGGCGCGCGGCGGGTGAGGGGACTCTAGATTTCGAGCCGGTTTCGTCCGGCACCCGGCTGGCGATGGTGGGGCAGGTCAAGGTGGCCGGTCTGCTCGCATCGCTCGGCGAAGGGCTGCTGCGGCGGGCGGCATCCGAAATCATCACCCGGACGCTTCAGCGGCTGGAAGAATCCCGCACTGCGATAGGGGACGAACCGGAGGCCTGACACTGAGCAAGGGGGCGAGCCGTTACTTCCAGATCGCGCGGTCTTGGGCGTGGAGCTGCAAAGCATCGGCTTTTCGGCATTTCCGGGGTATGAGAACCCATCGCTTTTCTGGCGGACGGGGGGATCGGGTAGCCGGGTAAGTGTGGCGGCGAACGTGAGTGCGCTATCTGACGTTATTTCTGCCTGTAGTTCGGGGCTTCTTTGGTCACGAGCACGTCGTGGGCGTGGGCTTCGCGCGTGCCGGCGTTGCTGACCCGCACGAATCGGGCGCGCTCGCGGAGTTCCTGCACCGTCTGGCAGCCGCAATAGCCAAGCCCGGCCTGGAGGCCGCCGCCGTATTGGGTCAACACCTGGCGCACCGTTCCGGCAAACGGCACGATGCCCTCAATGCCCTGCGGCACCAGCTCCTCGTCGGATACGGACTGCTGTCCATAGCGCTGGCGGCTGCCTGCGCCCTCATGCATCGCGCCGAGGCTGCCCATACCGCGGTAGGAGACATACTGGCGGCCCTGGTAGATAATCTTTTCGCCGGGACTCTCGTCCGTGCCCGCCAGTACGGAGCCCATCATGACGCAAGAGGCCCCGGCCGCGAGCGCCTTGGTGACATCGCCGGAATGGCGGATGCCGCCGTCCGCCACGACGGGAATCGAATCCTCCAATGCCCTGGCGCAGTTGTAGATGGCTGTGACCTGCGGAATGCCGACCCCGGTGACCACGCGCGTGGTGCAAATCGAGCCCGGCCCGATGCCGACCTTCACGGCGTCGGCCCCGGCCTCGCGCAGCGCGAGTGCCGCCTCCGCGGTCGCGATGTTGCCAGCAACAACGTCCACCTGGGGGAAATTCTGTTTGATCCAGGCGGTGGTATCGATGACGCCTTCGCTGTGGCCGTGCGCGGTGTCGACAACGACAACATCGACTTCGTGGCGGCACAGGGCCTCGATACGTTCGTCGTCGTAGGGGCCGACAGCGGCAGCAACGCGCAGGCGGTATTGCTCGTCGCGATTGTAGAGCGGCTGCCGGTTCTCGATGAGGGTCCGCACATCCGTATAGCTGTAGAGGCCGACGAGGCGCCCATCATCGTCGACGAGCGGGAGTTTCCCGATCTTGTGCTGCTGCATGAGGCGATAGGCCTCTTCCAGCGAGGTCTCCGGCGGCGCGGTTATCAGTTGGCGGGTCATGATCTCGCCGACCGGCATGGCGAACTGCGTGGCGAAGCGGATATCCTTGCTGGTGAGAATGCCGGAGAGGCGGCCCTCCGCGTTCAGGATGGGGAACCCGCTGAATCCGATACGTCTTTCCCGCTTGGCCGCCAGCAGCTCTTCCAGGGTCATGTCGTCTCGAAAGGTCACCGGATCGGCGATCAGGCCGTTGAGGTGGTGTTTGACGAGGTCGACAAGTTCGACCTGGCGCTCGATCGTGAGGTTCTTGTGGATAACGCCAATGCCCCCCAGCATGGCCATGCCGATGGCCATGTCGGCTTCGGTCACGGTGTCCATGGCCGCGCTGACAAACGGAACGTTCAAACCGACCCGGCGCGTGAAGCGGGTATGAATGGAGGTGTCGGGAGGCAGGAAGTCTGCGTAGCGGGTCACGAGGGAGACGTCGTCGAAGGTGAGGCCCTCATGAAGGAACTGGGCCATGAAGGCATCAAGATCGGGGTTGGCGGCCATGAAGAACTCCTTTTGCCCGCGAGAGACTGTCGGGGCGGCTGTGCGGAGTCAAGCCAAGGCTCTTCTTGACGTACCCGATTTCTCGCAGACCTTCAGTCTTTGGGGCTTTCCAAGGGCGGCAAGTCGGACAACTTGATCCGGTCATATGCCCCCCGTTTTTGGTCTTCCGGATGGGGCTCGATGCCGAGGATTGTGATTTCCTTTTGCCCCGGCCCGTAGGCCCAGAACACCCGACCCGCCGCGGGCTTTTTGTTCTCCAAGTACGACTGCCATATCTTGAAGCCATATCGTTTTGTCAGCGCGTCAATGTCGTGTGTTTGCAAGCTCGGGTGGCGAGGATTATCACGAAGGAAGCCGAAGGTCTTAACCAGCTTCTTGAAAAACTGCTTCTCCGGCTTGGTTAGCGCCCCTTGCTCATGGCGTGTCGCCAGGTCTTTCCACAGGGCGTTCATTTCAGGAAGCCCCATGCGGATCTCGTAGCTCAAGGCGTGCTCCTAAAGATACCGGTCCAGGTCGATCGGCTTGGACACCTTACCCTTGGCGAAATTCTTGGCGGAGCGATCCAGCATCTTCAATGCCCTCTTCGACACGGACTCGGGCGGCACAAGCACTCGTGGCTCCAACAAGACGCGCCCATCACGGAATGTTTTGACGGCGTAGTATTCACTTTCCGCTCCTCGAATGGTAATCCGGTTCTTGGTGTCAAGGTGCGCATCATATTCCCTAACGATTTCTGTGCTCATTCTCGGCCTCTTTTCATGGATGTCCGTGGGTGGGATGTCCCACGCGCTTAGCATAGCCTGGCGGCTCCACATTTCAAGGGCTTTTGTAATCGGGGAATAGGTGCTTTTGCCCTGACCAAAGCGGCTTCACAAGGGCGAGTGACACGAGCCCGTGAGCGGATGATCGTAGCGGTGGGCGTGGACTGAGGCGGTGACGGCGTCGTGTAACTCCGCCCTCCATGAGTGTCGTTCGTGGTGGAGGGGCGAGTGACACGAGCCCGTCAGGGCTTCTTTTTCTTTTTTCGCGCGGCGGGAGCCTTCTTCTTCGTAGCCATGGCGGCTGGAGGCGGGGCGGTGGAGGCGCGTTCGACCAGATGGACCGGGCGCAGTTCTTCGCAGGGCTTTTCGCCTTCTTTCACGATCGCAAGGAGCCGCTCGCAGGCCCTCGATCCGATCTGGGTCAGGTGCAGGTCGATCGTGGTGAGCGCGGGGCAGAGATGCGCGGAGGCGGGCAGATTATCGATGCCCATCACGGAAACCTGGTTAGGAACGGAGACGCCCGCCTCATGAAGGTCGGCAAGCACGCCCGCCGCCATCTTGTCGCTGGTGGTGAGAATGGCGGTGGTGCAGGGATTCTCCTGCAAAATCTGGCGGGCGGCCTTGCGGGCAAAATCTTCGTTGAAGCGGCCATCCATCCAGATGGTCTGGTCGGCGGGTACGCCGCAGTCGACCAACGCCTCGCCGCAGGCCTCGATGAGGTCGACTTGTGTCTGAATGTTGGTGCCCATGACAACGCCGACGTGGCGGTGGCCGAGCCTGGCGAGGTGCTCGGCCGCCATCCGGCCAGCCGCTTTGTGGTCGGCAGCGACATAACGAATCGCGGCATCGGGAAAGATGCTGTTGACGAGCAGCACCGGGATGTTGTGTCCGTCTAGATCGACCAGGTACTGGTCGTAGAGGGAGGAGGCGACGAAGAGGAGGCCATCGGCCCTGTGCGACTTGAGGAGGTTGAAGTGTTCGCGCTTGCGAAGAAAGCGCGAGGTGGCGCGGAGGATAGAGACCTGATACCCGTGCTCGTCGGCGGTTGCATAAATGCCGTTGAGGAGCAGGCCGACGTAGGGGTCGGAGAAGATATCCGTGAGATCGGGCAGGACCACACAGAGGGTCCGGGAGGAAGCGCGCAGGGCGAGATTCTGCGCGTGTGTGTTCGGCTGATAGCCGAGCCGCTCGCAGGTCTCCATCACCTGCTTGCGGGTGGGTTCGCTGATGCGCGGGCTATGGCTCAACACGAGAGAGACGGTAGAAAGGGAGACGCCGCATTCCTCGGCGATATCTTTCATGGTGACGGTACGCAGCATGCAATTCTCCTGATGTCTACCTCTATGCCGATCCGCATGGCGGGGTCAAGCGGGATCGCTCCGTGCGGACGAGGGGGGATTCACGTTAAGAGTCGAATGGCACTAAAATAAGACTGAGCCGCGCGGGCACCGCCCGAAATCGAGATCAATTTAGTGCCATTTCCCTCTGGGCACGAAGGCGGAATCGTGTGCGGAAGGCCAGTGCCAGGAAACAAACGTATAGGGTAAGCATGCCCCAGGCAACGTACACGCCGGCCTGGAGAACTTCGATGGCCACGAAGACCGGGATGACGAGACCGAAGAGCCCGCCGAGAAAGCAGACCCATCCGATAAATGCGGTATCGGCCAGGCCCTTCAAGGCCCCGATATAGACCAGGTTCATGGCGTCGAAGAGACAGTAGAAGGCAATGAACCGAAGCAGCCAGGTGCCATGGTGCAGGACTTCCTCGAAGAGAACCGGATCGACCTCGCCGGGTTGAAAGAGCCGGATAAGCGGGTGGGGCAGCAGGAGGTAGATGGCCGCCACTCCCCACATCCAGGCCATGGCAATATGCATGGCACTGGTGACGGCGCGCCGCACCTCTTCGGGCCGTTTGCTGCCCACTGCCTGGCCAACGAGCGTGTTCGCGGCCACGCTGATGCCGACCATGGGCAGGAAGGCCAGGGTGTTGAGGGCAAACGCAATGTTGCTGGCGGCCAGCTCGGCCTGGCCCAGGCGCCCGACGGCCGCAATGAAGAAGGCGAAGGTGAAGACATCCATGAAGAACTGGATGCCGGCGGGACCGCCATAGCGCAGGTAGTCGCGCAGGATGGCGCGATCGAGGCGCCATTGCCGCATGCCGTAGAGGCGCCGCCAGCGGGGGCGGAAGACCAGCACCAGGAAGAGCAGCATCATCAGCGCCTGCCCGGCGATAGAGGCAACTGCCGCACCTGCGACGCCATAGGAGGGGATCCGGCCGAAACCGTGGATGAGAATGTAATCGAGCGGAATGTTAACCAGTGCCCCCAGCAGGTTCACCCACAAGATCGGTCCGGTATAGCCGCGCCCCGAATAGAAGCAGGCCAGCGCATCTTTCATGAGCATGAAGACGGTGCCGACCATCATGATGCCGAAGTATTGCACTTCGAGAACCTGGATCTCCGGGGCGTGGCCGAAGAGGGCAAAGAGGCCGGGCCCCGTAAACGCGAGCAGGGCCATGACGCCGCCGCCGAGGAGCGCCAGATAGATGGCATGCCAGAGAGCGGCGCCGACATCGTGCTCCCGCCGCGCGCCGACAAACTGGGCGATGAAGGTGTTGGCATAGGTGACGATGCCCAGAAAGAGGGAGGCGAACATGAAGGCCGCCATGCCGGCGGGCGTAGAGGCGGCCAGGGCCTCGACGGAGTGCTGGCCGAGAAAGACCCGGTCGGTGAAGAGAATCAGGGTCGTGGACGACATGCTGAAGACGAGCGGCAGCCCGATCCGCAGAGCGTCCCGATAGCCGCTGGGACAGGACCAGGCGGAAACGAGGCGCCGGAAGAGCGGTGAAGTGCGTAGACGTCTGGATGGCATCGGAATAGACCCTGCGGAAGCGAGAAGCCGGTTCGCAAATGCGAGAAATCTCCGGCATTCAAAGAACCGTGACCATGGAGAATGTCAGAAAACAGGGAGGTTGTCGCGCGGTTCGTGATGCGCCCGCGGAATGGGGGCGCAACTGCGATTCGTAGCACGCCACTTTGGTTCTGGGCATGCCCGCCGAGGCGGGTACTACAAACGGGGGATAGCGTATCGATTGCGTTTGTAGTCCCGCCTTTAGGCGGTCTTCCGTGCAAATCGCTGATACGCCCGCGAAATGGCACGATTCCGGCTCATTTACATCGTGCCATGGCTAGCGTGGCGACGGGAAGGTGGAGAAGGAGTAACGAAATGAGAATTCGAATTTTCAAATGGGCCATTTTCGG
>SLOV01000111.1 GCA_007132345.1 Kiritimatiellia bacterium | reverse complement strand
GGTCTGCTCGTTGGGGGCGTGCGCGAAGTGTTCATGGCCGGGGCCGAGGCCGATGCTTTTGACGCCGTGCATGCCCATGGTGGCGATGCCGTTGGTGCTGAAGGTCCAGTGGCCAACCTCGGGCTCGGCGCCAAGCGTGTCTTTGTAGGCGGCGACGGCGTCCTGCACGGCCTTCTCGGATTCGGGCATCTCCCAGGTGGGATAGTACTTCTTCATGGGGTAGGTGAGGCCGGTGTAGCTGGGCACGGCATATTCGAGCACGGTGACCTTGGCGCCGGCGGCCTTGACCGAGGGCAGGTCGAGGATCTCCTGCACGGAGGTCTCTTCAGTTTCGCCGATGGTGAGGCGGCGGTCGAGGTGAATGGTGCAGCCGTCGGCCACGGCGCAGAGGCTGGGCGAGGTGGAGCGGATGTGGCTGATGGTGACGGTGCCTTTGCCGAGCGGCGGGCGCGGGGGCAGGCGCTCGTTGAGCTTCTCGATGTCGGCGATGATGGGGGCCATCTTGTAGACGGCGTTGACACCGCGCTCGGGCGCGGAGCCGTGACAGGAGACGCCGGTGGTGGAGACTTCCATTTCCATGCGGCCGCGGTGTCCGCGATAGATGCGGAGGCTGGTGGGTTCGGTGATGACCACGAGGTCGGGCACGAGTTTGTCCTGCTCGATGATGTATTTCCAGCAGAGCCCGTCGCAGTCCTCTTCCTGAACGGTGGCGGTGACCCAGAGGGTCAGGTTGTCGGGCAGGCCGGCCTTTTTCAGGATGGCCCCTGCATAGACGCTGGAAGCGACGCCGCCCTTCATATCGCTGGTGCCGCGGCCATACAGAATGCCCTCTTCGACATCACCGCTATGCGGCGGTCGTGTCCATTGCGCCGGGTCGCCAACGTCGACGGTGTCGATGTGGCCGTCGAGTGCGACAACGACGGGGCCGTTACCGATACGGCCGAGGAGGTTGCCCATGGGGTCGATCCGGACTTCGTCGTAGCCGAGTTTCTGCATTTCCTGGCGGGCGCGCTCGATGACGGGGCCTTCCTGGCTGCTGAGAGAGGGGATGCGGATGATGTCCTGCATGAAGGAAACGAGATCGGGTTCGAGTTCGCGGGCAATTTCAAGGTAACGGTTCGACATGGGGTTCTCCTTTTTTGAACGGCCCGTATTCTCGCGCGCGCGGATGGGCGCGTCCAGTCCGCAATCGTCGATTCAAACGATTCAGGTCGAGAAATGTTTCTGCATGCAGTCAGGGCAGACGCCGTGGCTGAAGTCGGCGCCCGCGTGATCGTGCATGTAGGTTTCGAACTGCTTCCACTCGTTGCCTTCGTCGCGGATCTTTTTGCAGTAGGAGCAGATGGGCAGGAGGCTTTCGAGGCGCCGGATATGGCCCATGTAGTTCATGATTCGCTCGGCCACATGCAGGCGCGCCACCAACTGGTCGCGGTCGACGGGCTTGATGAGAAAGTCGTCGACGCCTGCCTCCATGGCGGTTTCGAAGCTGCCTTGCTGTGTGTTGGCGGTGAGCATGATGAAGTAGCAGTAGTCGTTGCCGCCGAGCGCGCGGATGCGGCGCACGAGTTCGATGCCGTCGAGGCCGGGCATCATCCAGTCGCTGAAAAAGATGCGGCAGCGCTTCTCCATGAAGAGCTGGAGTGCGGCGTCGCCGGTGTGCGCAAGGCGCACCGTATGGCCGTAGCTGGCGAGCAGGATTTGAATCGTCTCGCCGAGCAGGCGGTCGTCATCGGCTACGATGATCTGCATAATTCCGGGGCTCTCGCCCTGCTCCTCTCTGGCGGCGCGCCGCTGCGTTGTTAGAAGCGGTGCACGAGGCGCAGGACGTAGCGCTCGCCTTCGGGGCGGTTGCGCACGGCGGTTTCCACATAGATGTTCGCGAAGAGATGTGTCTGCGGCGAGAAGCTGTAGAGGGCGCCGGGGCCAATGGCGAAGACCCGCTCGCGGCCGGAGACGGACTCGCCGTTGACCTTGGAATCGCTGATCTGCCGCAGCCAATAGCCGTTGATGCCGAGGCGGAGCTGGCGGGGCAACACTTCGTAGTCGGCCGCGAAGTTGGCGTGCACGGCCTGACCGGCCTGGGTATGGCGCAGGGCCTCGCCGCTCTCTGGCGGGGGAACGTTGGGGCGGCTGTTCCGGTCGTTCCAGAGGTAGTGCAGGCGGAACGACGTGCTGGCCTGCGGGCCGAGGAACAGGGTGCCTGCCCAATAGGGATTGAAGGAGAAGTGGTTGCTGCCGGGGTTCAGGGCTTTCTCGCGGTCATACTTGCCGGTCGGGTAGATGGTCTGCAATTCGAGCCGATGCATGAAGAGCGGGCCCTGATCGCCCATGATGGGATCCCACTGGAGGTAGGGGCCGACCAGCAGGTCACCGATGCCCGTGCCGCTGTTGGGAATGGGGCGGCTTTCGAGATGGACGATGGGCAGAATGACGTCGAGGCCCCACTTGCCGTCGAAGAGCACGGGCTGGTCGGATTGGTAGATCAACTGGTTCAGGCTGACGAATGCCTCCACCTTGGGCGATGGGACGGGCAGGTCTTTGAGGGTGGTGGCCCGGTAGTACTGGAGATATTCCGTGAAGTAGAAGCCGGGACCCGCGGGCGGGCCGCCGTCGAGAAAGCTGGTGAAGCCCAGGTTCACGGCCGGTTGATCGTAGGCATGGGCCGGAGCGGCGAAGAGCAGCAGGGCGGCGAGGCAGACGGCAAGACGAAGGGCGCATCGGTTCATGACGGGTTTCCTCCAAGGGTGAGTTCGACGGTTCTGTTCTGCGCGAAAAGTGGTGGAAAGACAAGGCGAAAGGGAAGATGGAAGCGGGCGCATGGTGTTCGGTTATTCGGGGCATTCGCGATGTCCGGCTGGTGAATTCAGCACTCCTTGCGGGCCGAAGGTCTCTGAGATCTTGGGTGCCGCAAGAAAGGTCGTTCATCGGGATGAGTTCTGGCACCCCTTCAGGGTGCAATTCTATTTCGTTTCGCTGCCGACCCAGGGCTTTGCCATGGGCTGTGTTCTGGCACGCCGTTGGCGTGCGAGGAGTGGCTTCTGCCGATGGCCAAACCCCAGCCGGGAGCTGGAAGCTCCCGCTACTTTGGTGGGTACGGGTTAGT
>SLOV01000020.1 GCA_007132345.1 Kiritimatiellia bacterium | reverse complement strand
CGCGTTCGGGGGTGTCGATGCGCTGGTCAACAACGCGGGCGCCATCAGCCTGACCTCGGTCGAGGCCACGGACCTGAAGCGGTACGACCTGATTCAGAATGTGAATGCGCGCGCCGTGTTTATCTGTTCCAAGGCGGCACTGCCTGCCTTGCGGGGCGGGGTCAATCCGCATATTCTCAACCTATCGCCGCCACTGGCGCTCGATCGGAAGTGGTTTGCGCGCCATGCGCCCTACACGGTCTCGAAGTATGGCATGACCATGCTGACCTACGGCATGGCGGAAGAATTCCGTCGGCATCGGATCGCGGTCAACAGTCTCTGGCCGCGCACCACCATCGCCACGGCCGCCATCGAATTTGCGGTCAAGGATAAGGAAATGCTGAAGGTCAGTCGCAAGCCGGACATCATGGCCGATGCCGCCTACGAGGTGCTTGTTTCCGAGCGCCTTTCGGTGACGGGCCGCGCCCTCATCGACGAGGACTTTCTCCGGGAGCGTGGCGTGAAAGACTTCCATCACTATGGCATGAACCCGGACCAGGGCGGACGGCTGCAAAAGGATCTTTTCGTCGAGGATTGACGTGCCTTCAGCCGGCGGCGCCGCCGGAAGGGAAGATGATCCGCTCGCCGGGCAGCTCTGTTCTCTGCCTGTCCGGGGCATCGATCGTCTCGGGAAAGTCCGCAAGGGTCAGGGTGCCCTTCCTGGGGGGAGGCGTATCCGCCCCGTGCTTGCGCCAGAGCCGGTAGTTCAGCACATCCGAACTGTTGCAGATCGGGCAACGGATGAAGGGGCCAAAAGCCTCCGCGGTGTCTTTTCGCCCACACTCCAGGCATAGGAACTCTAACGTCTGGTTCGCCATGCCTCTTTGCAAAAGCAGAACGGCGGCCAAGAGTTGGTCGCATATATGATATTGGGGCAATCGGATGGAAGGATCGGTCTTGGAATTGAGAAATCTAGGGAAAACTCTATCCATCCAACATTTTCAGAAGCGCTTCTTCGGAAAGAATAGCGACACCCAACTTCTCTGCTTTCTCAAACTTGCTTCCAGCGTTTTCTCCGGCTACGACAAAATCGGTCTTCTTGGAGACGCTCGATGTCACCTTTCCGCCCGCGGCTCGAATCCGTTCGGCGGCCTGCTCGCGGGTGAGGGTGGGGAGGGTTCCGGTGAGCACGAAGCTCTTTCCGGCCAGCGCGGCCCCGGTGGGGGGCGAGGAGACCTCGCCTTTCGGGTCGACCCCCGCGGCGCGAAGCGACTCGAGGACGGCCTGATTGTGCGGCGCACGGAAGAAGGCCACGATGCTCTCGGCCGCTTTCGGCCCGATGTCCTGAATGGACTCCAGCCGCTCCTGGTCGGCGGCGCGCAAGGCGGCCAGATCCTCGAACTCGGCCGCCAGGGTGCGCGCGGATTGTGCGCCAATGTGGCGAATGCCCAAGCCGCTCAGCAGCCGCCAGAGCGGGTGGCCCTTGCTCTTTTCGATGGCGTCGAGAAGATTGCCCGCCGACTTTTCCGCCATACGCTCCAAACCGGCGACCTCTTCGAGGCTCAGGCGGTAGAGATCCGCGACAGTCCGCACGAGGCCACGGTCGACCAATTGGTCGATGAGCGACTCGCCCAGTCCCTCGATATCCATGGCCCCGCGCGCCGCGAAATAGCGGATGGTGTTCTTGAGTTGCGCCGGGCAGAGGCTGTTCTCGCAGCGGACCGCCACCTCGCCCTCGCGCCGCGCGACTGGGCCGCCGCAGGCCGGGCAGGTGTCAGGCATAACAAAACGCGTCTCGGCGCCGGTTCGCTTTTCCGTCTGGACGGAGACGACGGCGGGAATGATTTCGCCTGCCTTCTCGACAACGACCAGGTCCCCGACTCGAATATCCTTGCGCGCGATTTCGTCCTCGTTGTGCAGCGTGGCCCGGCTGACCGTGCTCCCGCTGAGAAGGACCGGCTCGAGTTCGGCCACGGGGGTCAGCACGCCGGTGCGGCCAACCTGTACGGTGATCGTCCGGAGCCGCGTTTCGGCCTGCTCGGGCTCGTACTTATAGGCCACCGCCCAGCGCGGGCTCTTGGACGTTGCGCCGAGTTCTTCGTAAAGCCCTCGCTCGTTGACCTTGAGGACGCCGCCGTCGATCTCGAACGGAAAGTCGTGTCGGAGTTGGTGCAGCTCCTCCAGATGTTGCAGGGCTTCGTCGATGTCCGTGCAGGTCCAGACACGCTCGTGCGTCGGGAGGCCCCAACGCTTCAAGGCGGAAAGCAGATCTGCATGCGTCTTAAACTGTGCGCCTTCGAGTTGCCCGATGCCATAGAAGACGGCGTCGAGCGGGCGCTCGGCCACGACGCGCGGATCGAGTTGCTTGAGCGAACCCGCCGCCGCGTTGCGGGGATTCGCGAAGGCGTCCAGCCCGGCCTCCTGCCGCTCCTGGTTGAGTGCCGCGAACCCGGCGCGCGGCATAAAGACCTCGCCGCGGATCTCCACGGCGTCGGGAAGGTCCTTGCCGCGCAGGCGCACGGGAATGGTGCGGAGCGTCTTGAGGTTCTGCGTGATGTCGTCGCCGGTGCGCCCGTCGCCGCGCGTGCTGCCGAGGGTGAGCCGGCCGCTTTCGTAGCGCAGCGAAACGGCCACGCCATCGATTTTCGGTTCGAGCAGATAGGTGTAGTTCTGCGCACCCAGCGTGCGTCGTACGCGGGCGTCGAACTCGCGGAGTTCCGACATGCTGTAGGTGTTGGCGAGGCTCATCATCGGCACGACGTGCGCCACGGAGGCAAAGGCGGCCAACGGCTGCCCGCCGACGTGCCGGGTGGGCGAGTCGGCGGCGGCGAATTGGGGAAAGGCCGCCTCGAGTTCCTCCAACTCGCGAAGGAGCGCATCGAAGTCGCGGTCGGAAATCTCGGGCGCGGCCTCTTCATAATAGAGGCGATTGTGCCGCTCGACCTCGCGCGTGAGCTGCTCGACCCGGCGGCGGGCCTGGTCCGAGGTCATGACGCCTCGCCTTCTTTCAGGAACAACCATGCGGGCAGGTGCGGGCAGAGGCGCGCGTGGACCAATACCCAGGCGGCCCCGGCGACATCGGCGTACCAGTCGTAAATGTCGGGGGTCCGATTCGGGACAAACGAT
>SLOV01000331.1 GCA_007132345.1 Kiritimatiellia bacterium | reverse complement strand
GGGAGTCCAGACTTGACCGCATCGATACCCCTCCCCACCATGCGCCGCACTATGAATTCGAATTCCCCGACTTTCTCCATGGACGAACTGGTGGCGCTCTGCAAACGGCGCGGCTTCATCTTTCCGGCGTCGGAGATTTACGGCGGGCTGAACGGCTTCTGGGATTTCGGGCCGCTCGGGGTCGAATTGAAAAATAACCTCCGCGACCTGTGGTGGCGGGACATGGTCATGGCCCCGCCTGCCGGGCCGAACGGCGAACCGCTCGACATCGTGGGCATCGACACGGCCATCATCCAGAACCCGAAGACCTGGGCGGCATCCGGCCACCTCTCCGGTTTCAGCGACCCCATGGTCGACTGTCGCGCCTGCAAGGCCCGCTTTCGCGCCGACCACCTTGACGACTCCGCCTGTCCGCGGAAACCCAGCAAGAAACCGGGCGAGCACAAGGACTGCGACCTGACGGAGCCCCGCGAATTCAACCTCATGTTCCGCACCTTCATCGGCGCCACAACCGGCGGGGAGCACGAGGCCTATCTGCGCCCGGAAACCGCGCAGGGCATTTTTCTGAATTACCGCAACGTCCTCGACACCACGCGGGTCAAAGTCCCCTTCGGCATTGCGCAAATCGGCAAGTCCTTCCGCAATGAGGTGACACCCCGCAACTTTATCTTCCGCTCCCGCGAATTCGAACAGATGGAGATGGAATGGTTCTGCCATCCGGACGAAGCGCCGCTCTGGTACGAGTTCTGGGTGAAGGCCCGGATGGACTGGTGGGCCTCGCTGGGTATTCGCCCCGACTATCTGCGGCGGCGCGAGCACGAGGCCGACGAGTTGGCCCACTACTCGACGCTCTGTGCCGATGTGGAATATCGCTATCCCTTCACCGCGCCCGATTTCGGGGAGTTGGAAGGCATCGCCCACCGCGGCTGTTACGACCTGACCCAGCACGAACAGCATGCCGGCCTGAAGATGGAGTACTTTGATACCGAGAAGAACGAGCGCTTCATCCCGCACGTCATCGAGCCTGCATCCGGACTGACGCGCGGGGTGCTCGTCGTGCTTTGCGAGGCGTACCGCCGCGAGTTTGTGCCCACCGACAGCGGCCGCACCGAGATTCTACCGGCCGAGCCCGGCGCCAAACCGCCAGAGGGCTTCGAAGAGCGCGTTGTCATGGGCTTTTCGCCGAAGCTGGCGCCGATCAAAGTCGCCGTCTTCCCCCTACTGAAGAACAAACCGCCGCTCGTCGAAAAGGCGCGCGCGGTCTATGCGGACCTCCGGAGAAGCTGGCCCACGTTCTACGATCAGACCGGCGCCATCGGACGCCGCTATCGGCGCCAGGACGAGGTCGGCACCCCGTTCTGCGTCACGATCGACTTCGATACCCTGGAGGACGACACCGTGACCCTGCGCCATCGCGACACGATGCAGCAGGAGCGCCTGCCGATTGCCGAACTGCGCGCGCGGCTGGCCGCGGCGCTGGTCTGACGGCGCGTTAGGAAGGTTTACGCGCCACAAGACGGATGAGGGCCGCCGGGCCTTGGTGGAAGGCGCCTTCGTCCAGCTCCGTTTCGGCTTCGTCCAGTCGCTCGATCTCTAGATCGGCAAAGTCGGCCTGCAGTTCCTCTGCACTGTAGAGGGCCTCCAGGTCGCGCGGACCACCCGATGCGAATTGCAACTGCCGCTTGGTAAAGGCTTCGAGGATCAGCCGTCCGCCTGGCCGCAGGGTGCGGACCATGCGGGCGTGTATGGCCTCGCGGCGAGGAGAGGCCAGGTGAAAGAAGATACTCACCACCACATCGAATGTGGCCACGGGCCAGCGCCATTGGAAGAGGTCGACCACCTCCGTCTCCAGCGTCACGCCGCGGCTCGCGGCGAGGGCTGCCGCCTTTTCGATCGCGAGCGGGGAGCGGTCGACGGACAGCACGCGCAACCCCTGTTCCGCCAGCCAGACGCCGTTGCGGCCATCGCCGTCGGCGACCGCGAGGGCGTGCATGCCGGGGCGGAGCAAGTGGGCCTGCGCGGCGAGGAAGCGGTTCGGCGCGGAGCCATAGAGGTAGCCGGGCAGCGCGTAGCGCTCTTCCCACGTCTGGATGTATGGGTCGGGGTCGGTCATGGGGTTACCAGGCCTTTCGTCGAAGGAGAAAGCAGGGGTTCAGCATAGCGGCTTGGTCCCGTTTCGGGAAGGGTCGAAGAAGCGGACGAAAGCGGAGCGGCTCGCCGGCTGGTTTCGGGGTGAAAAGGGGATGGGGTGGGCATTGGATTGGGATACGGGCGCAGGAGGTTTCGGTGGCTGCGGGGTAAAGAAGAGGAGGTGGTGTGAGCAGCAGAAGAAGGCCCTCGCAGAACATCTCTTTCACCCGCGACACAAGGTCGCGGGGGTCAGCCTTAACTTCTACATCCCCTCAACCTCTGAACACTGAACACCGAACACTGAACACTGCCCCCCCCCTACTCAAGCCCCAGTTCCATCTGGCCCTGGACGACGATCTTTCGGCCGCCCTGTTTGCGGGGGTCGGAGGTGTCGTAGACCACGAAGCGCACGCCGGGAAATTCGCGGGCCAGCTCCTCGCGGAGAAAGGCCTCCATGGTCTGCAAATTGTGCGGGTCGTCATCCGAGAAGCCGAAGCTGATCGGCCCGCGGGCCCCTGAGGCACGCACCTGGGCCAGTGCATGCTCCACAAAGTCGCGCACGGCCAGCTTCTTGGCCAAGGCCGGATTCTCGGCCCCGCCAGGCGCGCCGCCCATGCGCGACTGGAACTCGGGGGACGTGACGCCGTGATAACGGTTCAGATCGAGATAGCGCTGCAGGAGTTCAGTGCCGCTCAAGGCGGCATGATCCTGGCCAAACCGATCGTGGAACTGGCGCAGATTCGCGATCATCCGCGCCTTCTGCTCCGCGGTGAGGATCTTTTCGATGAAGTACTCCACACCCTTTCGAATCGACGCTGGCGAATGGGCACGCGCGGTGACGATGGCAAAGAGGCGCCCTTCCTCCAGCGCCTGGACAAAGCGGCGCAAACTCGGTGCACCCGCTTCTTTCCCTTCGACAATTGGCTGCAAGGCAGCGGCGGTATCCTCAAGGAAGGCGCGATCGCCGCGAGAGCCGTGGTC
>SLOV01000146.1 GCA_007132345.1 Kiritimatiellia bacterium | reverse complement strand
TGCCGAGGCCGCCGGGATCGTGAAGTGGGCCGATGAGCAGGTGGAGGGCCAGCCGCTGCTGCAGGTGCAGGCCGATGGTTCCGTCTCGGACATTTCGCCGCGGGCGCGCGCATTGTTTCAGAGCTTCTTCGGTGCCCGGCCGGGTGAGTTGCCGGTGGCGCTTCGGCGCTGGCTTCGGCGGTGCATCGATGTTCTGAATCGCGGCGCATTGGCAGAGAAGATTCAGCCTTTGCTGGCGCGGAGCGGGAGCGACACGGCGGAGTTCCGTCTTTACCGCCGCATTGATGTACCGGACTATTGGCTGGGAGTGCGGGTCTCGGGCGGCGCATCGTCGGGGAAGGAGCGTGTGCAACGACTGAGTCCGCGCGAGTGGGAGGTGATACGCTGGGTACGCGAGGGCAAGAGCAACGAGGAGATCGCGGCCCTGCTGGGCGTCAGTTTTTTCACGGTGAAGACACACCTGAAGAACATTTTTCGAAAGCTGGGTGTGCGGACCCGTACCGAAGCGGTGATGGCGCTGGAAGGGCGTGGAGCATGTGGATGAACGGGTGCACCGTTTTGACCAGTCGCGCGATCTCGCCTCTCCCGTGACTTCGACGAGACGGGCGCATTGACCCGGATCGCGTTGCAGGGGACGTTGGCGGCAGACGCGCGTGATGATCTGGCCGGGGCTTTTGCCCAGAACACCAGCGCACTGTGGGGCGGTGCCGCGGACCTGGTGCTGGGCGTGCGTTATCCCTATTCGCGCGCGGATGCGCGGCGGGTGGAGGATCCGGCGACCGGACGGCCCATCTCCCTGGATGAGCGCTGGGACGCCTGGACCGGCTCCGCTCGCCTGCTGGCTCCGCTCGTTTCGGATCGGCGGCACGTGGTGTATACAGGCCTTTCACAGGGGGTCCGCGCGCCAACGATCCGCGACCTCACCAGTTTCGGCGTCGCGCGCAGCGACGAGATCGAGATTCCCGCTCCGAACCTGGATAACGAGGAGTTCCTGACCTATGAGATTGGCTGGAAAAGCCGCACCCGCGACTGGATACAGCATCTGGGATATTACTACACGCAGATCGACGGGCTCATCGTCAAGACGGCCACCGGCCGCGAGCGCGTGGTTGAGGCGCTGGGCGCGGTCTTGTGCGCTGACGGCGTCGTGTAACTCCGCCCTCCATTCCCCAGCACCCGCTGTGGTTCTGGGCTGGAGGGGCGAGTTATACGAGCCCGTGAGCTGGGTCGGCTGGAGGGGCGAGTTATACGAACCCGCGAGCGCTCGCTGGCAGGTGCCCGTCTCTCTCTTCTCTGCGCCCCCTTTCCTTGTGGAAGAAAGGTTCCATTGCCTGCAACTCAAGTTCCATTCGATGGAACTTTTCTTCCACGTGATGGAAGAAAAGTTCCGGGGCCAGGGTTCACAAAGGCTTTGCCCGATCCCGTAGCTCAGGTCGTGTGCCCGATCGATGTCGCTCTGTCCATACTTATGGACTGCCCCCCCCTCCATGCAATAGCCGTCCTCCGGCTCCTAGCCGGGTTTCTGTTTAGTTTCTGGGTCTGACCCTAAAATCGGGATGCCCTCCTATAACTTGCACTCTTCCGCGCCTCCTCCACCAGCACGCGGATTCGCTGGCGATACGCCTTTTGCCGCAGTCGTGCCTTCTCGCGCTTCTGCTCCGGAGAAACCCGCGGGCGTCCCGCCGCCGGGCGAAAGACCGGCTCGGGAACGGTAAAGAGATTACGCTGGCGAAAGGATGCAGGCGTAGTGGCCAGCAAGCGGCCACGCAAGGGGGTCGCGAACCACGGATCACGCGCAACTTGCGAGGGGTCGGACGTCCAGTCGGGACGCGCAACCCCGGCACCATCCGCGAGCCACTCCGCATATGCCGCCAGATAAGCATCGGCGACATCGCCCCCAGCAAAACGCCCTTCGCAACGCTCCGGTGCTTCTGCCAGGCGACGGCTTAATTCGTTCCGGCTGTGAACACCGCCTCGCACAATCTCATGCTGCCAATCACGCAGGTTCATCCCGAAGGACTGCAGAGAGTCAGACAAATGGGCCACATCCGCCAATGTCGCAGGTCGGGACATTGTGTGCGAATTCTTCATGTCGGTTTCGCTTCCTCGATCAATGAAGTGAGGAGGACGCGGTGCTCAGGCGTAATTGCATCGTCGGGATAATACCTATCGATAACGGACTGGATTTCCTCTACGGACTGAACCTGCAACTTCCTAATCAGAAAACGCAGGTCATCAAGATCGCCCTCATAGCCGGGCAATGGATCGCGGCATGCCAGCGCTTTCATCGCCAACAAGTAGTTCGCCGTCGGCGCCGTCAGTTTGATGCCCGGCCCATCCCAGGGGATCATCCGGAATTGCTCGAAGGGTGCAACAAAGACACGAACATCCTCGTTCAGCCAGTTCTCCGGAAATCCAAGTTCTCTTCCGACCTGCTTCGCCAGCACTCGGCCTTCGGCCGTGGGGCGAACAACGGCATCGACGTCTTTCGTGATGGTGCGGGCATCGTAGGCCAGCATCATCAACGCACCCCCATACAGGCAAACTTCCAAGACGAGCCCCCGCTCTTCTGCCAGCTCACCTAAGCGCGTTAGAGCCTGAATCAGGGCCTGCTTCGTGATCTTCTTCATGGATAAAACATAACGTTATGTTTTATATTGTCAAGAACCAGGCAGGTTGTCTCTTAACATTCTTGTTTCCATATGGATACACCGAGCCATTCAGAGCCGATCCCGCTTTTGGAGCAATTGGCGGAAGGCGCGGAGCCAGCGCGGCAACAACGGTTCGGGGAAGGGGGCATTGGCATCCGTGCGACCTCGCCCTCTTCGATGGCACGCTCGGCGTGCTTCATGCATCGGTCCGGTCAGCCATGCTTCACACAGGCGTGACCCACCACCTCGTGACTCCTCCTTCTTGCATGGTGATTCCTGGCGCCTCCCTGTCACACTGCGCGTAGCCGCCTTCGCTAGAAGGTGGCCTCACTCTCGTTGAACCTCGCCCCAACTGCTTGTGAAAAGAACGCTCCATTGCCTGCAACTCAAGTTCCATTCGATGGAACTTTTCTTCCACGTGATGGAAGAAAAGTTCCGGGGCCAGGGTTCACAAAGGCTTTG
>SLOV01000409.1 GCA_007132345.1 Kiritimatiellia bacterium | reverse complement strand
GTACCGGCTTTAGCCGGAACGCTCCTGAACCCAGACCGCCTGAAGGCGGGACTACAAACACTCCCCGTTCGTAGTACTGGCTTCAGCCGGAAACGCTCCTGAACGCAGACCGCCTGAAGGCGGGACTACAAACGATCCCCGTTCGTAGTACCGGCTTCAGCCTGGGTCTTCCCCTCTATGGGGAGGAGCTTCGTCATCATCCCACCCCTTCCCCATATCGAGGATGGGATATTGCTCCCACAATGCGCGCGCGGTTTCGCGTCCGACTTCTTCAAGATAATCGCTCGCGCTGGACCACGGCCAGTCTTCCCACTTCGCAACATAGCCGTGCTTGACGGGATTGTGATGGATGTAGTTGCGCACGGCATGGAAATGCGCTTCGGAACGAATACGTCGGTCGGCGCAACGATGCCAGCACTGGCGGCCCCGCATATCCTCCTCGCCATTCCAGTCGAACGAGGTCCGGCCATGCAGTTGGGCGATGGCAGCGAGCAACGCATTGAGATCCTCCGTGCCGATCAGGACATGCCAATGATTGGGTAAGACGCACCACGCATGGAGTTCGTTGTCGTCCGTGGCGAAAAGATCGCAGAGGGACTGGCTGAATTGGGTCATACGGTCCGGGCTTTGGCCGATGATGGGCTGATGCTGGTAGTTGGCGGCGGTGAGATGGTAGCGGTGGCGGCCGGGTTCGTCGAAGTGGGGCGGACCGTGCAAGGGACGATGAAGCAGGCGCCGATGCTCGATGGCTTTGGCCCGCTGCTGTTCGGTCATGTTGCGCCAGTCGTACATGGGGGCTATTCTAAACCGGCTAAAGTCGGGACTACGAACCTTGAATGGGGAGGCCGCCTGAAGGCGGGACTACAAACGCCGCCACGTTCGTAGTACCAGCTTCAGCCGGCAGCCTCCCGCTTAAGGACCTAATCCCTCGACGACTTGCTGCTGACCGCACGGTATCGGGCCTTTGGTTCTTCGACACTCAATCTGCTGGATTTCCTTTCATCGACCGGAATGGGCGGCAGATCCATGAGATCGTGAACCTTGCATTTCGATGCTTGCTCGAACCGGTCACAATCTGTGACCGGTTGCCCGCCCCCCCTCCAGAGGCAACGCCTCGCAATAGTTGTGAATCCTCGTCGGCCAATCGGGAGGCAATACCGGCGTCCAGGAACGTGGATCGGGTCCGCAGGGCCGGTGACGCCAGGCGGATCATGATGGGCCTCCGGTGAGGGAAAGGCCGCCTGAAGGCGGACTACAAACGCCTCCCCGTTCGTAGTACCGGCTTTAGCCGGAAACGCTCCCCTGCCAGACCGCCTGAAGGCGGGACTACAAACCTCTCCACGTTCGTAGTACCGGCTTCAGCCGGAGCAGCTCGAAGCTGATCCCATCACCCAACGGGTTTCATTGGCCAGACACTGCAATCCGGCTTATGGTGCCAAGTGTCATGAAGCGGATCCTGCCCCATCTCAAACTAGCTGCCACCCTTCTTTGGGCGAGTTTCCTCGTTGTCGGTTGCCAGGCCCCTTCGCCTCGTACCCCACTACCTGTTCCAGCGAGACGCGATCCGCCCCTCCAGCGCATCGCGTTCGGCTCCTGCTCGCATCAGGACCGCTCGCAGTCGCACTGGCCTGTTTTAGAGGCCGCAAGCCCTGATCTGTTCCTCTTCATAGGCGATACCGTCTATGCCGACACGGAGGATATGGAGGTGATGGCCGCGACCTATGCACGGCTCGGGGCGCATCCGGAGTTTCAGTCTTTCCGGCGGCTCGTCCCGATTCTGGCGATCTGGGACGATCACGACTACGGTGCGAACGATGCGGGCCGGGAATACCCCAAGAAGGCGGAGGCGAAAGAAGTCTTTCTGGATTTCTTCGGCGAACCCACCGATTCGCCGCGGCGCGCGCGGCCCGGCAACCATACGGTTGAATGGCGCGGCCCGCCGGGTCAGCGGACGCAGATCATCCTGCTGGATACCCGCTGGTTCCGCGACGCGCTGCACCGCGCCCCCCTTTCCCTGCCCGGTCGGGGTCGCTATGTGCCGACCCCGGACGAAACCGCAACCATGCTGGGCGAGCCGCAGTGGGCGTGGCTGGAGGAACAGCTTCGGAAGCCCGCCGACCTCCGGTTGCTGGTCTCCAGTATTCAGGTGCATTCGAAGGAGCATGGCTGGGAAACATGGGGCAACTTCCCGCACGAACGGGAGCGACTCTTCGCCCTGCTGCGCGACACAGAGGCGGAAAACCTCATCATCCTCTCCGGTGACCGCCATCGGGGGGAGGCGTCCATGCTCGACGCCGGGCTGGGTTATCCCCTCTTCGACATCACCTCCTCAGCGCTGAACATGCCATGGCTGCATGGCCCGCCCGAGCCCAACCGCTATCGGATCAGCGACCTTTACAGCGATCCTAACTTTGGCCTTCTGCTGATCGATTGGACCGAACAAGGCCCGGCCGTGACCATGGAACTGCATCATGCAGAGACCGGCGCGCTGTTATGGACCAAAGCCTTGCGGCCGGAGCAATTACGCCGCATGCCCGAGGCTGATGAACCAGAAACGGGCGGGCAGCCGGAATCACTCACACGTTAAACAGGAAGTGACAGACGTCACTGTCCTGCATGACGTACTCCTTTCCTTCCACCCGCATCTTTCCCGCGGCGCGAAGGGCGGCCTCGGAACCATACTCCGCCAGTTCATCGACTGAGTACACCTCAACACGGATGAAGCCTCGCTCGAAATCGGTGTGGATCACACCGGCGGCCTGGGGCGCTTTGCTGCCGGCGCGCACCTGCCAGGCGCGGATCTGTTTGGGCCCGGCGGTGAAGAAGCTCTGCAAACCCAGCAAGTGCTGCGCGGAGCGGGCCACCGTGGCCAGCGCGGGTTCTTCGAGGCCGAGCGACTCCAGCATTTCGCGGCGGTCCGCCTCATCCAACTCAAGCAGCTCTTCCTCGATGCGGGCGCAGACCGGCACTACCTCGCCGTCGTGCGACGCCGCATACTCGCGAACGCGCTCCACCTGCGCGCAGGTTCCGTGCAGGTTCGATTCATCCACGTTGGCAACATATAAAACGCGCTTCGCCGTGAGCAGTCCCAAGCTTTTCAACATCTTGCGCTGTTCGGGCGTCGAGAGTTGCAGCTTTCGGATCGGGGTTCCTTCCGAAAGCATAGCGCGGCACTGTGTCAGCAGTTCGGTGCGAAGCTTGGCCTCCTTGTCGCCCGTGCGCGCCACGCGCTGGACTTTGTCGAGAGCCGGCTCGACGGTCTGAAGATCGGCCAGCAGGAGTTCCGTCTCGATGGTGCCGATATCGCGAAGCGGGTCGATGTCGCCATCGACGTGTACAATATCCGCATCGTCGAAACAGCGCACGACGTGAAGGATGGCATCGACCTCGCGAATGTGGGAGAGGAACTTGTTGCCCAGCCCCTGCCCTTCGCTCGCGCCCTTGACCAGCCCGGCGATGTCGACGAGTTGAATGATGGAGGGAATGACCTCCTTCGTCTCGATGAACCGGTTGATGGTCGCCAGGCGCGGGTCGGGCACTTGCACCACGCCCACATTCGGCTCAATGGTGCAGAAGGGATAATTGCTCGCCTCCGCTCCCGCGCTTGTGAGGGCGTTGAACAAGGTGCTCTTGCCGACATTGGGGAGTCCGACAATGCCAGCCTTCATGGTTGGAAATTCCTCATGGCGCGAAGAGGCTGGCGCCCAGTTTGCAAAAAAAATCTCATGGTCAAGGGGTGTTCTTTCTCAGATAAGATCGGCAGCGGGTCCTGAGCGCAGCACGGAATTCCAGGTAGTCGATTGAGGGATAGCGTGGAAGTACATGGCCACGGAACATCTCATTGGCCCTTTTTGTCGAACTCGGCTTCTGCCTCCCTGGCATCTTCAGCAAGAGGGTCGAAGGCATACTCGAATCGGTCGAACAAGGCGGCCAGTTCGGCTAGATGCTCTGAGGAAACAATTGAGTCGGAAGACTGCCCCGATCCAGACATGAAATCTCCTCAAGAACGCCCTTGTACCGCTTATCGCAGGCAAGCTTGTAATCCAGAACAAGGTTGTATAGCTCAGGCGCGCCACAGTTCGCGTATCGGTCCTTCAGGGCACGCAAGGTTTCCAAAGCAACATCGCAAAATCGCCCCATTTTCTCCCACATATCGGCAATATCGGAAAGAGTCTCCGTCTTGCGGGACATGCTCGCCACAGAGCGATATATTTGCTGCACAACACCTTCCACAATGAATACCTGCTTCTTGAAGGCGGTGCATGCTTCAGGACTATCGGGGTCGGGAAACCGCTTGGCGATGTTCTCAATCTGAGTCACCTGGGGCGCTCCAATCTCAATGAGTTCTGCAAGGCTGATACTTGGTTCCATACGCAACATGTACGCTGTCCGGGGTGCGGATTCAAGCAGGAGTTACCCTCATGGAAGGGTCGGAGTTAAAACGGCTTACGGCCGTTTGGGGAATCGACCGAAATCCGGTTTGCGCTTCTGCAGGTAGGCGTCGCGGCCTTCCTGGCCCTCTTCCGTCATGTAATAGAGGAGCGTGGCGTTGCCGGCCAGCTCCTGCAAGCCGGCCTGGCCATCGCAGTCGGCGTTGAAGGCGGACTTCAAGCAGCGCAAGGCGAGCGGCGAGTGTTGCAATATCTCGCGGCACCAGCGCACGGTTTCTGCTTCCAGTTCCTCGTAGGGCACGACGGCATTCACCAACCCCATCTCCAGCGCCTGTTGCGCGTTATACTGGCGGCAGAGATACCAGATCTCGCGGGCCTTTTTCTGCCCGACGGAGCGGGCCAGGTACGAAGCGCCGAAGCCGCCGTCGAAGCTGCCAACGCGGGGGCCGGTCTGGCCGAAGATTGCGTTGTCGGCGGCAATCGTGAGGTCGCAGACCACATGCAGCACGTGTCCGCCGCCAATGGCGTAACCGGCGACCATGGCAATGACCGGTTTGGGACAACTGCGGATCTGCCGCTGGAAATCAAGCACGTTGAGGCGATGCACCCCGGCTCCGTCCTTGTAGCCGGCGTCACCGCGCACGCGCTGATCGCCGCCGGAGCAGAAGGCGAGCTTGCCCTGGCCGGTCAGGATCACGACCCCGATCCGTTCGTCGTCTCGCGCGTCTTCCAGCGCCTGGATCATCTCCATGACGGTTTGCGGACGGAACGCGTTACGGACCTCGGGCCGGTTGATCGTGATTTTCGCGATGCCTTCGGCCTTGTGATACAGAATGTCCTCAAACTCGCCTGCGACTTGCCAGTCTATGTTCTCCATTCGCTTCAATCTCCCTGCCATACAAATTCTTTGACGATCTCCGCCATCTCTTTGGCGTGCAGAAGGTGCACTGCATGGCCCGCTGCGTCAACCTGCCGCCAACGGGCGTCGGGTAGGGCTGCCGCCATGCGCGTAGCGCGCTCCTGATACTTGATGTCCAGACCGCCGGAGATCAGCAGGACGGGCATGGTAACCGACGCGAGCCGAGGCCAGAGACTGGGCTGAAGGCCCGGACTCATTTCCTCCACAATTCGCGCCACGAGCCGGGGATCGTTTTCGGCTCGTTTGCGCAACACCATGCCGAGGATTTCCGGGTCGCGCGCCAGGTCGGCGAATAGGAGTTGGCGATACCAAGCCTCCAGCCACCTTTCCAGCGATCCCTCCCGGATGCGCCGCGCGTGTTGCTGGTCGACGGCAAGACGACGCTCGCGGGAGAGTTCGTCGTCGAGGCCTGGCGAAGTAGATTCCAGGGTCAGGGAACGAAAGCATTCGGGATGCCGGGCCGCGAGATGCAGCGCTATGCGCCCCCCCATCGAGTACCCGAGCAGGTGAGGACGTTCAATCCGGGCTCGGCGCAAGGTCCTCAGGACGATGTCCCCCACCTCTTCGTAGCCGAAGCAGGGAAGTTCCACATCGCGGCTCATGCCGTGTCCCGGCAGATCGATCGCGACACAGTGAACGGCATCCTCCAGTTCGCCAATGAGCGGTTCCCAGTCCCATGACGAACCCATAAACCCATGCAACAAGACCAATGAGGGCAAGGACATGCCGCATCATGGCCCGAATCCGCCATGCGAAGCAAGCAGGGGCTTACAGAGCGGGCGCTATTTACCCTCACAGCAGCAGGGGCCCGCCGGGTGGATCGCTGATGAGGGTGTCACGGACCGGATCGGCATTGTTCGTCTCGCGATAATCGAGCGTGAAGTGGAGGCCCCGGCTCTCGCGGCGCAGAAAGGCGCAGCGGATCACCAGTTCGGCTACATCGGCCAAATTACGCAATTCCAGCAGATCGGTACTTACGAGGTATTCGCGATAATACTCGCGGATTTCACGGCGCAGATTACGAATGCGGCGGAAGGCACGTTCAAGCCGCTTGTTGGTGCGGACAATGCCGACATAGTCCCACATGCTGGTGCGGACTTCGTTCCAATTGTGTTCAACCACGACGGCCTCGTTGCTGGGCATGGCGTTGCCTCGCTCCCAGTCGGGAATACGGACATCCTCCACATGGAAGCGGTTCCGTAGGCTGACCATGTGGCGTGCCGCATGCACAGCACAGACACGTGCCTCCAACAAGGAATTGCTGGCGAGTCGATTGGCGCCATGCATGCCCGTGCAAGCGACCTCCCCACAGGCATAGAGCCCCGGCAGCTCGGTCACGCCGTCGATGCCGGCACGGACACCGCCGCAGAAGTAGTGCGCGGCAGGCACGACGGGGATTCTGTCGCGCTCCATACGATATCCCAGTTCCGCCAGTGTGGCATAAATGTTCGGAAAGCGTTTACGAACCTGTTCTTCAGATTTGTGGGTAATGTCGAGATAGGCGCAGGTGTCGCCGCGCTTCTTGATTTCGTAATCGATGGCGCGGGCCACGATGTCGCGAGGTGCCAGGGCACCGCGAGGGTCGTGCCGCTGCATGAAGGCATCGCCAGCCTCATTGACAAGCTCGGCCCCCTCCCCACGCACAGCCTCGCTGATGAGAAAGGAGCGTGCCTCTGGATGATAAAGGCAGGTGGGATGGAACTGTACGAACTCCATATTGGCGATGGGCAGCCCCGCACGCCACGCCATGGCGACACCGTCTCCGGTGGCGACGTCAGGATTGGTTGTGTAGAGGTAGACTTTCCCGGCGCCGCCAGTGGCCAGCATAGTGAACGGAGCACGGATCGCGATGACGGCGCCGCTTTCGCCATCGAGAAAATAGGCGCCGACGCAGCGCGTGGGACCGGCGAGCCGCATCCAACCGGTTGTGACCAGGTCAATGGCACAACAATTCTCTTTCACCAGGATCCCCGGCTGCTCCTGGACCCGCATCAGGAGGGCGCGCGTGATCTCCGCGCCGGTGATATCCCCGGCATGCAGAACGCGCCGATGCGTGTGGCCGCCTTCCGTGCCAAGGTGGTATTCGCCTCCTGGTAGATGTTCGAACGGCACCCCCTGCGCTTCGAGCGCGGCAATTTCGCGCTGTCCCTCCCGGGCGATGGTCTCCACGACCTGGGCATTGCAGAGGCCTGCCCCGGCGTCGAGTGTGTCAGCCACGTGTGCCTCGATCGAATCCGCCGGGTCGACGACGCACGAGACCCCGCCCTGGGCCCAGGCGGTATTGCTGAGTTCCAACGATCTCTTGGTCGCCACAATCACCCGCCCGTGTGGCGCCAGTTCAAGCGCCGCGGATAGCCCCGCGATTCCGCTGCCAATGATTAGAAAGTCGCAATCGATGATGTCCACGCCCTAAACCTCTTGACAATAGTGCCCATCTATTGGCGTCCTGTAAACGTGGAACTGAGCCGGGCCGGCGATACATCGTGCTGGGCGTCTCATTGCCTGCCTTGTCATGAATGTATTGCTCGTCCAACCTCCAGAGCCGCCGGAACCCGTCAAGACGGTTGGCACAGGCATGGCATGCGCCGAACTTCTTGCTCCGCCGCATGCACTGCTCTGCATTCACAGCTTTCTCGTGGAACGCTCCCGCCACACCTGCCGCTTTTTCGACGCGCGCCTCTCCAACGATCTCGAAGCGGACCTCGCCAATCATCTTCAGACCACGCCCGCCCCGCGTATCCTCGTCCTCCCCGTGACAACGCTGGGCATCGGGCCGGTCAGCGCCATGGTGGATATGGCGAAACGGTGCGATCCCGACCTCACCATCGTCGCGTTCGGCCAACACCCATCCCAGTTTCCGGAGGCGGCACTCGCCTTGCCCCGGGTCGACTACGCCCTCGCCGGCGATCCGGAACCGATCCTGCGCAATCTCCTCGACAGCATGGATACGCCGCCACGCCTGCACCGCGTGCCCGGTCTTCTGTTTGAAGGAAAAGCCGATCTCTCCCCCTACTGGCTGGAACACCTTCGCGGGCTGGTGCCCGGCGACTGGACCGGCATCTTCTGGGATGCCTACGAAACCGGCCTCGCCTACCGCGCCTGCCGTGCGGAATTACGGCTCAGCCGCGGCAATGCGGGATGCCCGAGCGACCGCATATTCGGCCACGCACACGAACCGCTGCGGATCTGGTCGTTCGACAAGCTAGCGGCACGCATGATGCAGGCCGGCCCGCACGGCATTCAGGAGGTCGTTGTCAACGACTCGCCCGGATTCTGGAACTGGGAGCGACTGCACGAGTGGATCGAGGCCTTGCAGCGCGTTCGCAATACGCAGCCCTGGAGCATGCGCATCCTGCCCGCGGCCCTCGATGAAGATACGATCAAGCGCCTTGCCTTTGTCGGGTGCCGCCGGATCAGGATTCTGTATCCGTCCTGCGATCCGGATCTGCTCAGTGAGTGGGATATCACCGCCACGCCACCGGAGACAGCCGAGATGATCCGGATCCTCCAGATCAACGGCATCTCCACACAAATCCGCATCTGGCTGGGCGGCCCGGAAGAAGCCCCTGGCGAAGAGGATCGTGCGCTGCGCGTCCTCCGGACTCTCGACCCGAACGGCTATGCCCTTGCGCCCTTCCAATTCCTCGTCGATAGCCCGGACTATCGCCGATTGGCACGCGCCTATGACGCGCCAAACCTGGAAAGCTGGATGCGCTGGGCGCGCGACCCCTGGACACAGGAGCGCCCGCTGGCGCTATGGGGCGGATCCGAACAACAGGCGCGCCTCGAAAAAATGACCGCTCATATTCTGCGGCGCCACCGACGCAGTGCGCGGGTGGTGGCGCGGCGCCTCGTCGAAGGCGTTCGCGCGTTCAGCTTCAGCGACTTGTTCAGCCGCCACATCGCGCAGCCGCACGGCCTGCGATAGCTCAGGCCCAACCGCGACAGCGCGCGGACCGTACCTCCCGCACAGGTCACCGGCACCTCATCCGGTTTTGGGGGGCACCTCTGCCAAACTCGCGAGGCGACCGAATTCGATGTTTATCCGTGCATGGCTTTTGTGCAACATGCGCCCATGAATCAAAAAGCCAAGACCGCCATTTCGCCCCGTCGCGAGGAAGACTATCCCGAATGGTACCAGCAGGTGATTCGCGCCGCCGATCTGGCCGAGCAGAGTCCGGTACGCGGCTGCATGGTCATCAAGCCATGGGGCTATACCCTGTGGGAAAATATTCAGCGCAGCCTCGATGCGATGTTCAAGGCAACCGGACATATCAACGCCTATTTCCCCCTCTTCATCCCCCTCAGCTTCCTGGAAAAAGAGGCGGAGCATGTTGAGGGCTTCGCCAAGGAATGCGCCGTGGTAACACACCATCGCCTCGAGGCGGGCCCCGACGGCGGCTTGGTGCCGAGCGGGAAACTGGAAGAGCCCCTCGTCGTGCGGCCCACGTCCGAAACGATCATCGGGGCAAGTTACGCGAAATGGGTCAGCAGCTATCGCGACCTGCCGATCCTGATCAACCAGTGGGCCAACGTTGTGCGTTGGGAAATGCGCACCCGCATGTTCCTGCGCACCGCCGAATTTCTCTGGCAGGAGGGCCACACCGCCCACGAAACACGTGAGGAGGCATGGGAGGAAACCATCAAGATGCTGGAGGTCTATAAGACGTTCGCCGAAGAGTACATGGCCATGCCGGTGATCCCGGGCGAAAAGACCCCGGGCGAACGTTTTCCCGGTGCCGACCACACCTTCAGCATCGAGGCCATGATGCAGGATCGCAAGGCCCTGCAAGCCGGGACCAGCCACTTTCTCGGGCAGAATTTCGCCAAGGCATCCGGCATCCAGTTCCAGTCACGGACTGGTTCGCTGGAATATGCATGGACCACGTCATGGGGCGTTTCGACCCGCCTGATCGGCGGCATGATCATGACCCACGCCGACGACAACGGCATGGTGATGCCACCGCGGCTGGCGCCCTCGCATGTTGCGATCCTCCCCATTGTGCGCAAAGGCGAAGATCCCGAACCGGTCTACGCCTATTGCCAACAGATCGCCGATGCCGTACGCGCCCAATGCTATGACGGCCGGCCGGTGGAAGTCGTGGTGGACCGGCGCGACATGAACGCCGGCGAGAAGAGTTGGGAATGGATCAAGAAGGGCATTCCCGTGGTTGTAGAGGTGGGCCCGCGCGACATGGCCGCCGGCGCGGTATTCGTGGGGCGTCGCGATCGAGCGCGCAACGAGCGCTATAACCAACCCTGGCCCGAGTTTGCCGAGGGTATCGCGGGACTACTGGATGAAATTCAGCGTGCACTTTTCGAACGCGCTCGAGATTATCGGGAAACGCACACCCGGGAGATCGGCGACTGGAGCAAATTCCAGGCCTACTTCACGCCCGCGAACAACGAACGGCCGGAGATTCACGGGGGCTTCGCCTATGCGCCCTGGTGTGGGGAGACCGCGTGCGAAGATCGGGTGAACAAGGATCTGTCGGTTACGATTCGGTGTATTCCCTTAAATGCGGCACTGGATACCGCCTGCTCGTGCGTCGCATGCGGCAGCCCGGCAAAGCAACGCGTGCTGTTTGCGAAGGCATATTGACGGGCGCCGAGCTTCCCCCTTGAACCCTCGACCTTCCAGCGGTTATCGTTTGCTCTGATCTTGTATTCGGAACCCAACCCTGAAATTTCGGAGCGTACCTATGAAATCGACCATGCTCACCCTTTGCCTGCTGGCCTGCCTTTCTTTCCCTGCAACAGCCGAGTTGCAGTCCCGTGTCTTGACCTACACGGACGGTTTGGCGGAATTGAAGGGCTACTTTGTTTTCGATGCATCCGTTGAAGGACCGCGACCCGGCGTGCTGGTGGTGCATGAGTGGTGGGGGCAAAACGAACACGCCCGGGCGCAGGCGGATCGTCTGGCCGAAGCGGGCTACGCCGCCATGGCGCTCGATATGTACGGCCAGGGCAAGACGACGGATCACCCCGAAGATGCCGCGAGGATGTCCAGCATCATCCGGGAAAATGCCCCCAACATGCGGCGCCGTTTCCATGCCGCCATGCGCCAGTTGCGGGAGCAGCCAGAGGTCAAGGCGGATAAGCTTGCCGCGGTGGGCTACTGCTTTGGCGGCGCGGTGGTGCTGGACATCGCCCGGTCGGGTTTCGATCTCGCCGCGGTCATCAGCATGCATGGGTCGCTGACGCCCGCCGACGTGAAGGCCCGGCCTGGGATCAAGCCCCGTATACTGGTCTGCCACGGCAGCGAAGACGCGTTCATTCCGCCGGAGGCGATCGAGGCGTTCAAAGAAGAGATGGAAGAGGCCGGCGCCAACTACGAATTTCTTGTTCTGGAAGGCGCCCAGCACAGTTTCACAAACCCCGAGGCAGACGACCTGGGGATTGCCGGCCTCGCTTATGACGCCGAAGCAGACCGCATCTCCTTCGAGGCCATGCTGAAGCTGCTTTCGGAAGTCTTCAGCGATTGATGAACCACAAGGGCCACGTGTGGGGGCTTTCGTTCGCTTGGACCGCGGCGGGCGCACTCATCCTCCTGCTCGTTCGGTTCAATATCCTTCCCGCGACGTGGGCGGCACTATTCCTGTCGGAAGATGGCGTGCTCTCCGATGCGTTCGTTGCTTCCCTGCGGAGGGCGCAGCAAACGCTTGGCTGGATCTGTGTCACCGTCGGGTTGACCGGTCGCGCCCTGAT